>NZ_JADYXF010000003.1:0-155734 GCF_015864385.1 Pseudoalteromonas sp. SWXJZ94C | reverse complement strand
CGAGGTGTGTGAAACCAAAACCCAGTAAATACCCCAATAAAAAACGCCAGTCAGCTGTTAACTGACTGGCATTAAGCACAAGGCTGGGCGTTTTGACGTAAAAAATTAAAACTTAATGCTTTTGCATTCGACTCATCTCAGCATGACAGCTTTGCATTGTTAACAATGTTTTTGCTAAAGCTGCTTCACAATCTGCGGGTTGAGGTTTATCCATTGCAGCTTTGATTTCTGCTAGTGTCTTATCTTCTACTTCTTCAAGCTCTTTAACGTATGTACTATCGTTATTTGAACTAAATGTAGTTAAAACGGCTGTATATGCACGGCGTGCTTCTACTGCAAATGAAGAGCCATCTTCGCGTTCGCCTTTTTCGTTAATAGCATAG
The DNA here is from genome assembly GCF_015864385.1 of Pseudoalteromonas sp. SWXJZ94C. Taxonomy (NCBI): domain Bacteria; kingdom Pseudomonadati; phylum Pseudomonadota; class Gammaproteobacteria; order Alteromonadales; family Pseudoalteromonadaceae; genus Pseudoalteromonas; species Pseudoalteromonas sp. SWXJZ94C. The sequence continues at coordinate 155,351 of NZ_JADYXF010000003.1, read as the reverse complement.
GGTTGTAGGCGCTCAACACTTACTTTACGGGCATCAATCATACGCTGGAAAAGTGCGCCAATAGCAGGATCTTTTACTTTTTCTTGGGCTTTTTCGTAAAAGTCGATGCCGCTGTTCATTACTTGAATAATGTCAGTAATATGATTTACTTCTGTTCCTTGATGGGTGTTCATAATGACCTCTTTTATTAAATGAATATTAAAGTACAACTTAATAAAGCAAAGGCTATTCCACCATGTTAATCTATTTTAACCTGTTGATTTTTATTGAAATAATAACGAATTAAAATTGCTAAGTTAATTTATAATATTTTTAACCCAGCAATTTTTACAAGATATTGTGTAATAAGGTTATTTTAGCTCTTCGGCAACCTCAGCTACTTTTTGTCGTAACCAAATATGGCTCGCATCTCTGTGCAAAAGAGGACTCCAAATCATATCTAACTCAAAAGGAGGGATAGGAAAGGGCGGTTCTAAAATTTTAAGCCCAGGATCATCCGAGTACATGTTCGCAGCTTTAGAGGGAAGAGTCGCAATGAGGTTTTTTTCTTTGGCTAGGTGTATCGCCACATGATAATTACGTGTGAAAGTAGCAATATTGCGATGTTTACCAAAATGAGCAAGGGCTTCATCTACCCAACCAAGTTTTTGTACATCTTTAGGATCCATTCCAACGCCAACACCAAAGCCTGTTTTACTTACCCAAATATGACGTGCCTTTAAATAGCTATCTAAACTAAAGCTTTCGATAATGGGATTGTCAGCTTTAACTAAGCAGCAAAAGCTATCTTTCCAAATACGCTTATGATGAAACGATTGAGGTAGATTTTCAAAGCGATTAATAGCCATATCAACTTTGCCATTTTCTACATCATGAAAAGTCACATCACTAGGGGTGAGTATATCTAATGTCGTGTCGGGGGCTTCGTCGTGTAATTTACTAAGCAGTTTGGGTGCTAGAGTGCTCGCCGCATAGTCGCTTGCCATAATCCTAAATACGCGTTTACTTTGGCTTGCTTCAAACTCTCTGTTTGGCGCAAGAGTCTCTTCAAGAGTCATTAATATACCGCGTATTACAGGTTGTAACTCTAATGCACGCTCTGTCGGTACCATACCATCGCTGGTTCGTACTAAAATAGGGTCGTTAAAGAGGTTTCGCAACCGTTTAAGACCATTACTCATTGCAGGTTGTGTAATACTCAATTGGTTTGCAGCGCGTGTTACGTTGCATTCTCGTAGTAGCGTGTCGAGGTAAACCAGTAAATTTAAATCTATTTTACTTATATTCATGTGTGTCCTTCGTTTACCAGTGATGGATAAAGCGCTGTGCTGTCGGGTATGGGTAAATATGGCTCACTTGCCCATTTTTTATGTTTTGTTGTGCCTGCTTCCAAAAATTAACGTCAACTAATTCAGGGTGTGTACTTAATAAAAATTGTTTGTACGTTGGATTTGGCGTTACAAAAGTACAAAGCTGTTCAGGAAATACATCTTGAGGGGCCACTGAATAGCTCTGCTCATTTGTAAGATAGTCATCGTAGCTCTTTGCTTTAGGTAGAGCTCTAAAGTTCATATCCGTTAAATATTGCACTTCATCATAATCATAAAAAATTATACGTTTGTGTTTACTTACTCCAAAGTTCTTTAATAGCATATCACCTGGGAATATATTAACGGCAATCATTTCTTTAAGTGCTTGACCATATTCTTCAATTGCATCAGCAGCACTTTCGTCATCTGCATTTTCTAAAAATAGGTTCAGTGGTGTCATGCGCCTTTCAATATATAAATGTTTGATGATTAACCAATCACCTTCGATCACCATTGATGAGCCAATTGTTTTATGTAATTGCGCAAGTAAATTACTATCAAAACGGGCTAAAGGAAATACGACATTAGAATACTCTATGGTGTCAGCCATACGCCCAACGCGATCATGACTTTTTACTAATTGATAGCGTTTTAAAACAGTGTCGCGACCAAATGGTTTACTTTCACCAAACTTGTCTTTAATTACTTTAAAAACATAGCCAAAAGAGGGGAGTGTAAATACCATCATCACCATGCCTAGCGTACCAGGGGCAATGGTAAATTCATCATTAGAGTGAGTAAGGTGACTTAAAAATTCGCGATAAAATTCTGTTTTACCTTGTTTGTGAAAACCAACAGCATTATAAAGTTCAGCTATTGTTTTGTTCGGCATAAGCTGATTTAAAAAGCGTACCAATGCTGATGGGGCGTGAGTTTCAACCATAAAATAAGCACGAGCAAAACCAAAAATAACACGCATTTGCGATGATTTAGTCAATAATGCATCTAAGTATAAGCCTTTGTCTTCATGGTGTAGCACGGCAATTATAAAAGGCTGTACGCCACTTTTAGATACAACTCGACCAATAATGTAAGCTGCTTTATTTCGATAAAATGGGGTATGGAGTATATCAAATCGCATTTGCCATGGTTGATGATGTGTATCGGGTGCTTGCTTATAAAATGCCTTAACGAGCAGGCGAATATCTCTCTCTAAATCGACAAATGAAGCTTTAAAATCAAAGTGATTGATAATTTGTTTTATTGTTGGTTTTAAACCATCGACTACCGGAAAATAACTTCTATATTCTGCTTCAACTGGTACCGGTGGGTCATCTTTTAATGTGGCTTGTACAAATATAAAGTCATTATGAAAGTAGCGTCTATGATACAGACGACAAAATACGGAGTTATAAAAGGTTTCTGCAAGTTCAGCCTGAGGATGAAAACATAAAAAGTGTTGGTATATTTTTTTTACTTCAAGCCATAGAGCTTCATTTAGCTCATCGGTCGATTGTGCTTTTTGTAAGGCTTGTGTAGTTTCGTTAACGCGATTATCGTAATAGCTAATACGTAATCGGCTAATATCATTTATTGCTTGCCAATCTTTATTGGCGAAAGCATGGGGGGCTTTCGCTGTTATTTTTTGAAATAGTTTATAGTGCTTTTTAAAGCCTGTTAAAATTAGTTCGGCAATACGACGTGCCTGCATGTGAACTCCTTAATAGACGCTAGAGCTTATACTCTATTGTGTTAAGGGTATGTTATTTTAAGTTTAAAACCAAGCTAAATAAAGTACATGGTACGGATGTAATATTTTAATCTCTGTTTAACTTATTTATATGAATTTATCTTCTTTTCGAGTGATTTTATCCGCTTAGTAATCGCGGATACATCCTTTTTATACTCTTTATTAATCACTTTTAGCTTTTTAGTAATATCGCTAGTAATACGTTTTTTATCGTCGTTAGCTAAAATATGATTGAGGCGTTGCTGCTGCTTATATTCAGCACGTTCTTTTTCACGCTCGAGTATCGTTAATTTATGATTATTACTACGAAGTTCCGCCTGCAAACCACTTAACAACCGTTCACGTTCTAGTTCGTTCAATTGTTTGGTGTAGTCAACTTTAGGCCCAGTTTGCTGATTTGTTGTAGTGTGTACTTTATAAACAGTAGCGTCATTATCACAGGGAAATTGAGAAAAGGTAGTGCCTTTTTCCGTAACACATTTGTAGTAAGTATTTGCGCTATTACTATAAAAGCTAATACAAATACAATATACGTAAAAAGAGTAAGTAAACAGTTTAAACATAGCGGTCATCCCTGTGATTATTCTACTTTATTAGGCGCCATAGCCTTAAAGTAAAACTATAACCTAGCTTGGTAGTATAGCAAGCTAGGTTAGGGGTAACGGTTACTGAATAAATGTTTTTAGTTTTTTAATGCTTTGCACTAAAAATGGAATATCGAGTCCTTGTTCAATAGAAAAACCTTCAGCGGCAGAAATATTTTTAAAATTACCATCTGAATCTATTAGTGTAATTCTATCTTTTTTATAGGCTATAACGACACCTTGTGAATAGTTAACGCCTATGTCGTCTTTTTTATTGTATAAGTTAACGCCAAGCATTGTTTGCGTTGTAATTGCTTTACAATTTAAATACTGTCCAACACTTGTCGCAATTAAGTCACTTGGTTGAATTAACCCGTCAACCTTAGAAATTCGCTTGTCAGAACTATATAAGCTAGAAGTACTTACAACCTCTTGGTTTTCACTTGCTAGGCTAAAAGCAAAAAACTGTGCGTGATCACGAGGTACTGTAATTTCAGAGCCTTTAATAACCCTAATAGCACTGTTTGTGTGTGCTTGGTCGTTAACAAAGCTTAGCTCATCTATTCCTGATATTTCAATACTACGACGTTGACTTTGCCATGCAGGTAAAGTTTGATCTTTCACAATTGCGGCTTTATAAAAAGCAGGTAAACCATATACAAGACTAAATAGCATATCGCTATGATCAGTTGGTTGTAAAAATCGCTCGGTTTTATACATGTTTTTATTTTTAGCTACAAACTGTGCTAATTGTTCATCAGTTTCAAATACAAATATATCTACGTTAGCTTGAGTGTAGTCTTCACATTTTTCTAAAGGCGCTGGCATTTGATAATTTATATTTTGATTATTAATTTTAACGTTATGCGCTTGGTTATACGTTTCTATATCAAGCAGGTCGTTTTTAGCTAATAAGCTTTTAGCTGTTGTAGGGTACGAAAGCGGTAATACGTTATCTTGTTTAGTAACATCAAACTCTAAATTTGCATCAGCCCAAATATGAATGCTGTGGCTTAGTGCAAAACAAACGATTAATAATGAAATTGCATATCGCGCAAATTTAAATTGTTTTAATTGCTCTAAACGTTGCCATGTAAAATTACTTACAACTAACTGAAAGGCTAATATAAGTAAAACAATGCCGCTAGCAAGTATTGTTGTTAGCGCTGGTGAGCTTGTTAAACGATGCCATAAAAGCGATAAAATTTCGGGTAAAGCGGATGTGCTTAAATGATATCCTAAATTAAAATACACATATGCATCAAGTGTAAGTAATGAAGCCCCAACCGTAGCAATTACCGCAGCCATACCGCGAATATGCCTAGGGTAGGGGAAAACTAAACTAAGCGGAAATACCGTCAGCACAAACGCTAAAAAGGCAATAAAGCTAGTGTGGCTGAGCCATGTAACTAGCATATAAGTAATGCCTAAAAAGCTTGTAGGTGGCGAGTCGGCAAATAAATAGCTTAAACTAATAAGTAGCGCTAAGCCAATGTTGGCAAAGGTAAACCAATGCCCCCAGCTTAGCAACTGACTCGCTTTTGATGAAAACTCATTGTGCTGCGATAAATTCATATATTTTATTTAACCGACTGCGCAAGAGCTTTTGCAAAGTTCTCGGTAACGGCTTGTCTTTTCCCTGTTGGTACATGCTCTTTTAAGATATGCGTGATAGAATTTCCTAAACACATAAGACTCAGATCAACCGGCGCATTGTGTTTAGTTAGCACATCAATGAGCTGATCGACGATTTGTTCTACTTCTTCATTCGAATATTTTGATAAGATTGGCATCAGTTGGTTCAATAAAATAGTTATATTTCCATATTTTAACACTAGAGGCGTGAAAAACAAAGATGACAACAGACGTTAAAAAATTAGTCGTTCATTATGTAGACAAAAAAGACGACGATACGCAAATTCATCTTCGAAATGATGAAATGATCATTAACGATAAAGTGGCTGTGTTCATCGAACAATTGCATCATGCATACAACGGCAAACCTGGTAAAGGTTATTGTGCATTTAGTGGTGATAAAAACAGTGTAGTAGCCTCTGCAATGCAAAGCTATCGTAACGATGAGCTAGGCTTTTGGCATATGACTGAGCAAGCTTCAACGGTTTTAAAAGAAGAGCTAGATAAATATGCGTTTAACGAAACCGGGTATTTAGTATTTTGTCATTATCAGTACGTTGCGACTGATTATATGTTAATTGCGATGATTAACATTAAAGAGCATTATTCAATTACATCTGAGCTTGATTTAGCCGCTTCACGTCACCTAGATATATCGCGCATGCAACTTGCTGCTCGTATTGACTTAACTGCGTGGGATACACAAGCTGAAGACAATCGTTATATTTCATTTATTAAAGGACGTGCTGGTCGAAAAGTTGCTGACTTTTTCTTAGACTTTTTAGGCTGTGAAGAGGGTATAGACTCAAAACAGCAAAGCCAAGTGATGCTAAGTGCCGTTGAAGATTACTTATCAGAGCAGCAATTCGATAAATCTGAAAAAGACGATTTACGCAAGCAAGTTTTCGATTACTGCAGTGATTGTGTAACGACCGGTGAAGATGCAAGCGTAAGTGAGCTTTCGGCTACACTTACTAAAGGTGACGACAGTCCGTTCGATAGTTTTTGTAAAGAACAAAGTTACGATTTAGAAGAGTCGTTTCCGGTAGATAAAAAAACAGTAACCAGTATGGTTAAATTCTCGGGTCTTGGTGGTGGTGTAAGCGTGAGTTTTGAGCGTAAACATTTAGGTGAGCGTGTTACTTATAACGAAGCAACTGATACGCTTGTAATTAAAGGTATTCCGCCAAATTTAAAAGATCAGCTTCAGCGCTTTATGGAAAGTGAAAGCGAGTCGTAAAGCATTTTAAATATGTCGACACGTTGCAGTAATTAAAAGTGCAGTAATTAAAACTGCGCTTTTTTGCATTTTGTTAGTGGGATAATACTTTTGCAATTGATTGATCTTAATTAAATAAATTATAGAAGCATAATTTTAGCTCAAAGTTATCCTACGTTTAAAAGAGTCGTTTGTGAAAGTGATTCGTTTTTTATCTAGGAAATCTATTTTTTAGATTATCAGAAAAACAAATTTAATCTTTGAAGAAACTATCAACAGAGAATATTCCTTTCTGATATTGAAAATGATTGTATGAACAGTTCACTTCTTTTGAATACACCACTTCCAACTGATTCATTCCTTGAATTATTGATAAACAATGAATCTAAAGTTATCAATTCAGATCAACAATAGGCTTGGTAGCAGTTGAACATCAAAAAACTAAATGTAAGTGTAATTTTTATAACAAATTACTTTTGAGACGTTTATTTAATATAGGGAAATTATTATGGAAATAAATAATGTATCACTTCCTAAAGAGATTAGTGAGTTAATAAATGCATTTAGTAAATTCACGATTGAAGATCCTAAATGCACGGATAAAAAATTTAAACTATCACTAAATGATCCTCAAGCGATGGTTCCAATTAAAAATATGTTATTAGAGGTTTTATCGCAAGATTATATAACCACGACTTGTGGCAAAGATGTGTTTTTATTAAAAAGACTGGATAATGTTATCGTTATTTCTCAACAGGATGGTGATCTATTATTTATAGATCCAGAAGATGCTTTTTCAGTTTGGTTATGGTGGCATGATGGTGGAGATTGCCAGAAATTATCGAATAATATTTTTGATTGGCTTGATAGCTGTAAGCAGCATAAAGAAATAAAACCTATTGCAACAGCCGATGAATATTTACATATTCAACATGAAATGAGCGGTAATTGGATTGGTGATTACAATACATACTATTGCTTAGAGAATGATGGCACAGTTACTAAGTATTTTAGTGATGGGATCATCTCAAATGGTCATTGGCGTATAATTGAAGAAAATAAGATTAGCTTCTTAATGAAGCATGAGCTGGTTTTTTCAATTGTAAGAAGAGAAAAAAATGAGATCCTGATCGAACTAGACCAGAGTGTCAGAAAACACCAGATCGTGCTTAAACGAATTGATAAAGATAAAGATTTTAGCTTATATCATTTTTTATACGAATTTTTGAAAGAAGAAATGAATCGCTCATCTATGGTATTAACAAGGCACCGCATTATTGATACTAACAAAATGGAAAATGGCGACATACAAATAACCTTATGGCGTTTTGCTGAAAAAGCAAAGGGGCAGTATTCTAACCCCTATGATGTATATCGTTATGTATTCAGAAAGAAAGAAAATCTTTGGGAAGTTATAAGTAAGTTAGAGATCGAACCGATGAGTGCTTAGGGGTTCATATTATACTTATATATTTGATATATTTAGATAATACTCAAATCTCATAATCTAAGCTTTGTTCGGCAATAAACACAAAAAAGCCCCGCTATTTATTAAATAGCGGGGCTTTTTTAATGAGTGTTAGTTATTAATCAACACTCAATGTTTTAGTCGTTGCAGCACTTGCACGACCAGCAGGTTTAACTGAACCTGCACGTAAACCACTGTCTGGTACTAGTTCACGTTTATCGTGAGCCATAGCAACAGATACATGTTTTACTTCGCTATCAGCAACAGGTGTTGGCTGTGCCATTGGAGCACTTGCAGCACCTTGAGAAACCACTGTTTTAACATGCGGTACTGATTTTTCAGTTACTGCTGTCTTTTCTGCTTTAGCTGGTTGCTCAGTGACTACTGGCGATTCAACTTTAGCTGGTTGCTCAGTGGCAACTGGCGTTTCAACTTTAGCTGGTTGCTCAGTGACAACTGGCGTTTCAACTTTAGCTGGTTGCTCAGTGACAACTGGTGCTTCAGCTTTAGCTGGTTGCTCAGTGACAACTGGTGCTTCAGCTTTAGCTGGTTGCTCAGTGACAACTGGCGCTTTAACTTTAGCTGGTTGCTCATTGACAACTGGCGCTTCAACTTTAGCTGGTTGCTCAGTGACAACTGGCGCTTCAACTTTAGCTGGTTGCTCAGTGATAACTGGCGCTTCAACTTTAGCTGGTTGTTCAGTTTGTGCTTCAACTTTAGCTAAGTCTTCAACAGCAATTGCTTTCTCAACTTGCTCAGATGAATCAACAACTGTTTCTTCAGACTTCGCTTTAAGTTCAGCTTCATACTCTGCAGCGGCTTGGTCAGCAACTGGCACGAATGCAGGCGCTTCATCTGATTTAGCTTCATTGCCTTCACCTTCAGGGCGACGACGACGTTGTCCTGATGCACGAAGATGACGAGGAGAGCGACGCGAACGTGTACGTGTTTGCTCTTGTTCGTCTTCTGTTGTTGCAACTGTTTCATCGTTAGATTCAATAGCCACTACTTCTTCTTTAATGTGCGCTGCTTTTTCTGCAGGAGCTTGCGTTTGCTTTTCTACAACAGGTGCTTGTTCTTGAACTTGTGGCTTTTCATCATTAACCACAGCTTGCTCAGTTGTTTGATCCGCTACTTTTACTTGTTCAGCATTCTCGTCTTGTAAACGTACTTTTTTACGTAAATTACGACGTTGGCGGCGAACTTTAGGCTTCTGTTCCCTAGGTTCTTGCGCCGGAGCTGGTTTAGAATCAACTGCAACTTTTTCAGTTGTTTCTACCTTCGCAGGTACTTCTGATTTTACTTGCTCTTTATCTTCGCTTTTATGCTCAGGTCGCTTACGTGAATTAGGATTACGACGACGCTTATTGCGATTTTCGCTTCTCTCTTGGTTCTCGTTTGTTACTGCAGGAGAATCAGTTTTAACTTCATCTTCGTTAGTAGTGCGTTCAACACGTGGTTTAGAGCGAGGATTATTACGACGACGTTGATTGTTATTACGACGACGATTATCGTTACCACGGCTCTTATTGCGAGCGTCTTGTTCTTGCTGTTCTTTATCAGCAGCTTCTTTTTTCTCTTCTACGGTTTCGCTAGCAAATAACGATTTAAACCATTTAGCAATAGCTTCAAATAATCCACTTTCAGCTTTCACTTCAACAACAGGAGCTTTAGCTACTGGCGCGGCTTGTGGAGCTGGCGTAGAAGGCATAACAACACCTTTTAGCATTGGCTCTTCTCGTACTGCTGCTACCGGCGATTTAGACATTTCATATGCTTCAGGCTCTGGCGCAACAACTTGTTCATAGCTTACTGTTTCAAGTGTTTCGTCTTTACGTAAGCGCATTACTTCATAGTGTGGCGTTTCCATGTGTTGATTAGGAATAATCACTATGTCGCAACTATGTTGCTTTTCCATGCGCTGAACACTGCGGCGTTGCTCATTTAATAAATAAGCGGCAACAGCAACAGGTACTTGCGCATTTACTTGTGTTGTATTGTCTTTAATTGCTTCTTCTTCAATTAAACGAAGTATAGAAAGAGCAATTGATTCGTTAGAACGAATAGTACCTTGACCGCTACAACGAGGGCATGGTCCTTGGCTTGCTTCACCTAATGAAGGGCGCAGGCGCTGGCGCGACATTTCAAGTAAACCAAAGCGAGATATTTTACCAATTTGTACGCGAGCACGATCTGGACGAACGGCATCTTTTAAACGGTTTTCTACTTCACGCTGATGGCGTGGAGGAGTCATATCGATAAAGTCGATAACAATTAAACCACCTAAGTCACGCAGACGTAATTGACGTGCAATTTCATCAGCCGCTTCTAAGTTAGTATTCAGTGCTGTTTCTTCAATATCGCCGCCTTTTGTTGCTTTAGACGAGTTGATATCGATAGAGGTAAGCGCTTCAGTAGGGTCAATTACAATTGAACCACCTGATGGGAGGCGTACTTCACGTTGAAACGCAGATTCAATTTGGCTTTCAATTTGGTAATGCGTGAATAATGGAGTGTCGCCTTGATAAAGTTTAACACGGCTCATGAAATCAGGGCGAAAGCGTTCTATGTGCGCTTGTGCTTCTTCAAATACACGTGGTTTATCAATTAAAATTTCACCAATGTCACGGCGTAAATAATCGCGAATTGCGCGGAATATTACGTTACTTTCTTGGTGGATTAAAAACGGTGCTTTAGCACTTTCAGCAGCAAGTCTTATTGCTTCCCAATGTACTAATAATGCTTTTAAATCGTAGTTTAGTTCTTCAAATGATTTACCAACGCCCGCAGTACGAACAATTAAGCCCATACCTTTAGGTAGCTCTAAACGACCAAGAGCTTCTTTAAGCTCAGTTCGCTCATCGCCTTCAATGCGACGAGAAATACCGCCAGCACGTGGGTTGTTTGGCATCAGTACTAAATAACTACCAGCAACACTAATAAAAGTAGTTAGGGCTGCGCCTTTTTGGCCACGCTCTTCTTTATCTACTTGAACTATTACTTCTTGACCTTCTTTGATCACGTCACGAATATTCGGACGACCATGAAAAGTGTAACCTGCAGGGAAGTAAGTACGGGCAATTTCTTTTAAAGGAAGGAAACCATGGCGATCAGCACCATAATCTACAAATGCTGCTTCAAGAGATGGTTCAATACGTGTGATTTTACCTTTGTAAATATTCGCTTTTTTCTGTTCGTGACCTGGGCTCTCTATATCTAAATCATATAGGCGCTGTCCGTCAACCAGTGCTACACGCATTTCTTCTTGTTGCGTTGCATTGATTAGCATACGTTTCATATTATTACTCTACTTGTTTATGTCTCTGACATGACGATGTTTTCTCGCCTGTTCAGTTGTTCCTATTTTTAGAATGTGCAGCCTCACGACTGGGTCTTTAACGGAACGGCTCTGTATTTCCGTATGCAGTATTTTAAATGGTGGCAAACAATAGTGCGTAGTCACGCTATTAAATTCTTAATGGTGTAAAAGTGTCGGCTTTTCAGCTGCATTACACGTTTACCCAGAAGTCGGCCTGTCATATTAATCTTACTAAATATCATTCATATTAGGCGCGTAGGGCTCATTAAATCGTAAGCAATACACATACTTCATGTATCGCTAGTATTCGGTTTATGAGCAGTAGTCGCTGCCGATGTTAATGAACGCTTATTTTTTAGATTTTTTTAGTTCTAAATAAGCTGCTATACGGCACTACAATAATTGAGCAAATGCTGAACGACGTGTTTTTACGTCGTCACTATCAGACAAATTATCTGTTCATTGCTTTTTCTATCACATTAAAAATCGCTTCATGTTCAAACTTAACTTGCAATATATTACGCGCATTGCCGTTAATTGATCGCACGTGTTGACTAGGTATGTATAAAAGCTTTGGAAAACTTAACTCGGATCTGTATGATCGGCTACCCAGAATGTGCATCACGAATGTTTTAATGTGTTAAAAAGCACCGTTGTTATTTGCAAATATTAAATATTTGCGCTGCTGATTATCCCACTATTATTACAGTGTTAGCAACTAAATTATTTTACTTAAATTAGTGATTAGGCAATGTCAGAAAAAAACGACTTACAAGTAACTTATGTCACGATCAACGAAGACCATTTAGGTCAGCGAATTGATAACTTTCTTATTACCCATTTAAAAGGGGTGCCTAAAAGCGCTATTTATAAACTTTTACGAAAAGGTGAGGTACGCGTTAATAAAAAACGTATTAAGCCTGTATATAAACTTCAGCTTGAAGATGTTATTCGTATAGCGCCAATTAGAGTGGCTGAACGCGAAGAATTTGTACCAGCAAAACTTGATAAAGTAACACGCCTTGAAAATGATATTTTATTTGAAGATAAGTATCTTATTGTAATCAATAAACCATCAGGTATGGCAGTTCATGGCGGCAGTGGTTTAAGCTACGGCTTAATCGAAGCATTGCGCGTACTACGCCCTGAAGAACGTAGTTTAGAGCTTGTACATAGACTTGACCGTGATACATCGGGTTGTTTATTAATTTCTAAACGTCGCTCAGTACTGACAGCTTTACATGAACAGTTACGTGAAAAAACCATGGAAAAAAACTATTGGGCGTTAGTTAGCGGTCAATGGGATGGTAAAACTAAAAATGTAACCGAAGGGCTACGAAAAAACACACTTAAGTCGGGTGAGCGTGTAGTACGTGTTGATAATGTTGAAGGTAAACCGTCACATACTCGTTTTAAAGTACTTGAGCGTTTTGACGATTGCTCACTTGTACAAGCATCACCGGTTACAGGTCGTACGCATCAAATTCGTGTGCACACACAATGTAAAGGTCATGCTATTGCGTGCGATGATAAATATGGTGAACAAGAATTTGATGATTCAATGCGTAAAGTTGGTTTAAATCGTTTATTTTTACACGCACACGATTTAAGTTTTTATCATCCAAAAAATGAAACGACTATGCGAGTAGAAGCACCACTTGATAAAGCATTGAGTAGTTGCTTGCTTAAATTACGTGCTAGTAAAGCGTGATAAGTAATAAATCAGTCAAAAAGTACAAACTTGTCATTTTTGACTGGGACGGCACCGTTATGGATTCAATTACTAAAATAGTAAATTGTATTCGTAGTAGTGCCGTTGCACTTAATATTGTGCCGCCTAGCGATGAAGTAATTAAAAGCATTATTGGTATGTCGCTTGAAAAAGCAATTGACGTTTTATTTCCTGATAATGCAGCGCATCACCAAGCGTTAATTTCAGGCTATAAATATCAATACAGTGTCGATACGACTCCCACTCCCGTATTTGCTAATGTTGCCAGCGTTTTAAATACTTTAAAAGAGCAGGGCATTATTTTAGCGGTTGCAACAGGTAAAGGTAGGGGTGGGTTAGAGCGTTTACTTGAACAAAGTCAATTACGTCATTTTTTTAGTGCAACGCGTACAAGCGATGAAGCGCAATCAAAGCCTTCTCCAGATATGTTGTATCAATTACTTGAAGAACTTGGCATAAGCGCTAATGACGCTGTAATGATTGGTGATACTCAAATAGACATGACCATGGCAAAAGCTGCTGGCATGGATAGAATTGGCGTAACAATGGGTGTACACAACGCACAGCAGCTAAATAAGCTTAGCCCTGTTGCAACGGTAGATAATTATCTACAGCTGCAACACGTGTTAATTGGCTAGCTTTGTAATTAAAATTTGTTTTGGGCAGCTAATACATCTAAACCAAACTCAGCCAGCAATTGGCTGAGTTTAATTAATGGTAAACCAATTAAACTATTTGGATCGTCCCCAGTTAATTTTTCAAACAAGCAAATACCCAAACCTTCACTTTTAAAACTACCTGCGCAGTTGTAAGGTTGTTCTGCATCGCAATAAGCACTAATTTGTGCGTCACTTAGGGTTTTAAAAGTAACATTAAAGGGTTCAACACACGTTTTTTTATTACCAGTTACAATATCGTAAACACATAAACCCGTTAAAAATGTTACAGTATGCCCGCTAAATAAATTTAGTTGTTTTACGGCATTCTGTTTATTATGCGGTTTACCTAAAATTTGATTATTAAATACTGCGACCTGGTCTGATCCAATAGCTAAACCTTTGTTAAAGTGCTTATTTGCTACTGAAGCCTTTAATTCACTTAAACGCTTAACCAGCTCTGTGGGTGTTTCGCCTTCAAGTGCTGATTCGTCAACATCTGGTGAAAACGTATCAAATGGTAAATTAAATTTTTGTAATAAAGACTGCCTAAAAGGTGAGCTTGACGCTAAAATAAGTGGGTACTTCACGGATTTTTTCCTATGATAAATCAGATTGAGTTAGGATAAATCAGATCCGTAAGTAAAACACGTTAAAAACCACGTAAAAATGGTTTTTTACTTTGACTAACAAACTAACTATCTATATGATGCAGCCCCTATGCAAAAGGTGAAAATTCCCATCACTCTTCATCCAGGCAAAGCAGCGCAGCACCGTTTAAAGTATGACGGAATTGTACCGCTTGAAAAACTTACTCGTTTAGAGAAAGTTGTGCAGGAAGAAGTAGGTGAAATAGCGGTAAAAATTCATTGCAAAAACGATGATCAAGGTTTCGTTGTGATTAGAGGCAATTTGTCCACACACGTAACTGTCACTTGTCAACGTTGTAATGGTGATTTAGGGTTGGATTTGGTTCAAGACTTTGTATATTCTCCAGTAGGTGAAGACACTGAGTCAGATATTTTTCCAGAAGACTACGATGAAGTAGCGCTTGATGAAAATGGTGAAGTTAACGTTTTTGATTTAATTGAAGACGAACTAATTTTAGCAATTCCATTAGTTGCTACCCACAACGAAGCTTCATGCAGTTATTCAGCAAAGCCTGCCAGCTTTGGTGTTTTAAAGGCGGAAGATGATAAACCTAATCCATTTGATATTTTGAAACAACTTAAGAAAGATTCTTAGGAGAAGACTATGGCTGTACAAAAAAGCAAAAAGTCTCGTGCAAGACGCGGCATGCGCCGTTCACACGATGCGATCAGTGGTCCAACTTTAACTGTAGATCAAACATCTGGTGAGACTCATCGTCGTCACCATGTGACTGCAGATGGTTACTACAAAGGCGTTCAAGTAATTTCTAAATAAGAGATTGCTTTATGCTGAAAGATCTAACCATAGCGTTAGATATGATGGGGGGCGATTACGGCCCCCGTTCATCTATTCCCGCTGCCGTACATGCGGTAAACGTTCATGCCAACTTAACACTCATTTTGTGTGGTAACGAACACGTTATATCTAAAGAACTCGAATCCCTCGATTCTTTATCACATCCAAGATTAATTATTCGCCATTGTAGTGAAATAGTCACTAATGCTTGCGAACCTTCAATTGCTGTACGTTCAAAAAAAGATTCATCTATGCGTGTTGCCCTCGATTTGGTTAAATCGGGCGAAGCTCAAGCATGCGTAAGTTCTGGTAACACGGGTGCGTTATTTTTTATGGCTCACTATGTTTTAAAAATGCTACCAGGCGTTAAACGTGCCGCACTTATATCAGCTGTGCCTACCGAAGGTAAAAACCCAGTATATCTTCTAGATTTAGGCGCTAACGTGCACTGCGATGCCGAAATACTGTATCAGTTTGGCATTATGGGCTCAGTAGTTGCCGGTCAAGCATTGGGTTGTAACAACCCCAAAGTGAGTTTATTAAATATTGGTTCTGAAGACATAAAAGGTCACGAAGGCATTAAGCAAGCTGCTCAGTTAATGCAACAAAGCCCTCATATAAATTATGTTGGTTATAGTGAAGGTAGTGACATTTTTACAGGCAAAGCCGATGTAATTGTATGCGAAGGCTTTGTAGGTAATGTAGCGCTCAAAACATGCGAAGGCATAGCAAAACTTATTATGAATAAGTTTACAGCAGCACTCGAAAAGCACCTTCTTTATAAATGTATGGCCTTTATACTTCGCCCAATCATAAAAAAACTCTATAAAAAGGTGAACCCCGACCAGTATAACGGTGCAAGTCTGGTAGGATTGCGCGGCATTGTCGTTAAAAGCCATGGAAATGCCTCAGCTAAGGCATTTCAAGCAGCGATCGATGAAGCGGTAAAAGAAGTTGAACGTCAACTTCCTGATAAAATAGCCGCAATTTTCGAAAAAACACATTCCGAAAACACGGCGGTTAATCAATAATTGATGTGCCGTGTTTTACAATAATATTTATTTGTTTAATTAAAAAGAGCAAAGTATGGCACAACAAATTGCACTTCTATTCCCAGGCCAAGGCTCACAAAGCGTTGGTATGTTACAAGAGTTACTAGAAAGCTCAGACATTGTTAAAGCAACGTTTGGCGAAGCGTCTGATGCATTAGGCTACGATCTCGCTGAGTTAGTACTTAATGGTCCAGAAGAAAAACTTAATGAAACACATCGTACTCAACCTGCATTATTAACGGCAAGTGTTGCTATTTATCGTCATTGGTTAGCAGCAAACCCTGATACAGATGTTGTTATGGCTGGCCACAGCTTAGGTGAATACTCTGCATTAGTATGCAGTGATGTTATTAGCTTGAGCGAAGCTGTTAAGCTTGTCGAAAATCGTGGTTTATACATGCAAGAGGCAGTACCAGCAGGTGTTGGTTCAATGGCTGCTATCATTGGTTTAGGTGATGCTGAAATTCAAGCTGCGTGCGATGCATCAGCACAAGGTGAGGTTGTTTCTCCAGTAAATTACAACTCGCCTGGTCAAGTTGTTATTGCAGGGCATAAAGCTGCAGTAGATAGAGCATCACAAGCATGTAAAGATGCAGGCGCTAAACGTGCGTTACCTCTTTCTGTAAGCGTGCCTTCACATTGTGAGTTAATGAAACCGGCTGCTGAAAAACTTGCAGCAGATTTAGCCGCTTTAACATTTAATACACCTAAGTGTGGTGTAATTAATAATGTAGACGTGAAAGCTGAAGCAGCAGCTGATGCGATTAAAGAAGCATTAGTACGCCAATTATACAGCCCAGTACGCTGGACGGAAACAGTGCAAGCACTTGTTGCACAAGGCATTACGCAAAGTTACGAATTTGGTCCAGGTAAAGTATTAACTGGTCTTGCAAAACGAATTGATAAAGCAATGATTTGTGGCTCAGTAAACGACTGTGCTTCAATTGATGCAGCTAAATAAGAGTATATAAAATGTCTAACTTATTTTCTTTAGAGGGCAAAGTTGTCCTAATTACTGGCGCTAGCCGTGGTATTGGTAAAGCAATTGCAACAACTTTAATTGCACAAGGCGCGAAAGTAGCTGGTACAGCGACGAGTGAGTCTGGTGCAGCTAAAATTAGCGAATACCTAGGTGGTAGCGGTAAAGGTTACGCATTAAATGTAACCGATGCTGCTTCTATAGAAGCAACTTTAGCAGCAATTAAAGCTGATTTAGGCGATATTGACGTACTTGTAAACAACGCAGGTATTACACGCGATAATTTATTAATGCGTATGAAAGATGATGAGTGGAACGATATTATCGACACCAACTTAAGCTCAATCTTCCGCTTATCTAAAGCAGTATTACGCCCAATGATGAAGAAAAGAAACGGTCGTATTATCAACATAGGCTCAGTAGTGGGTACTATGGGCAATGCAGGTCAAGCTAACTATGCAGCTGCTAAAGCAGGTGTTATTGGCTTTTCTAAGTCATTGGCTCGTGAAGTTGCATCGCGTGGTATTACAGTAAACGTTGTATCACCTGGTTTTATTCAAACAGATATGACCGATGAGTTAACAGAAGATCAAAAAGCAGCTACACTCGCTAATGTACCAGCAGGACGTTTGGGTCAGCCAGATGAAATTGCTGCTGCAGTTTGTTACCTAGCATCAGATGCTGCTGCTTATGTTTCAGGCGAAACTTTGCATGTAAATGGTGCGATGTACATGGTTTAATCGCCATTTAATTTGCACTGTAACCAAATTAAGTTGAGCAGGGCATCTAAAAAACATTGAATTTTTAGTAAACTTGCTTTAAACATACTTGAAATCGCTGCGAAAATAAGCGATAAAAGATAAAACAAACACTCAGAGGTTTGACCAGACAATTATTTATGGTCAAATCATTGAATCAGAGAATTATGCGGCGTAAACTACGCGGCAATCTGAAAATAACGCATTGGCGTTTTTAATAAAGGAAAGAAGAATGAGCGATATCCAAGAACGCGTAAAGAAAATTATCATCGAACAACTAGGTGTTAAAGAAGAAGAAGTTAAAAACGAATCTTCTTTCGTAGATGACCTAGGTGCAGATTCTCTTGATACTGTTGAACTAGTTATGGCTCTTGAAGAAGAGTTTGATACTGAGATCCCAGATGAAGAAGCTGAAAAGATCACTACAGTACAAACTGCAATCGATTACGTTACAGCTCACGCTGAGTAATTAATCGCAAATTAAGGGCAGCATTCGCTGCCCTTAATTTATATATCCAAACCACCTCAAAGTACACGATCCGAAACCCAAACCTTAACGTCCAATTTTAACTAACAATTATTTTTGCGTGTGTTATACGTTTTTAATCTATTTTGGGACTAGCACTTTGAGGTAGCTTGGGTATGATCACATACTTATAAAAATAATCCCTTATTGGAGGCAAACCGTGGCTAAACGTCGAGTTGTCGTAACTGGCTTAGGAATGTTGACGCCGCTAGGTAATGATGTGCAATCAACCTGGCAAGGCTTATTAGATGGTAAAAGTGGTATTCAAACAATAACTCACTTTGATACATCAAAATTTGGTACAAAGTTCGCTGGTTTAATTAACGACTTTGATGCATCGGCATACATGCAACCTAAAGATGCTAAAAAAATGGATTTATTTATCCAATATGGCATTGCAGCAGGTGTACAAGCCTTTCAAGATTCTGGTCTAGAAGTAACTGAGCAAAATGCAACACGTATTGGTGTAGCGGTAGGCTCTGGTATTGGTGGATTAACACTTATTGAAGAAAACCACATTAAACTATTAAATAGTGGTCCACGTAAGTTATCGCCGTTCTATGTACCATCAACCATTATTAATATGATCTCTGGTCATTTATCAATAATGCATGGGCTTCGTGGTCCAAATATATCTATTGTTACCGCGTGTACAACTGGTTTGCACAACATAGGTCATGCTGCACGTATGATTGCTTATGGTGATGCAGATGCAATGGTTGCCGGCGGTGCAGAAAAAGCCTGTACTCCAATTGGTATGGGTGGTTTTAATGCAGCACGCGCACTATCGACACGTAACGACGATCCACAAGCGGCTTCTCGCCCTTGGGATAAAGACCGCGACGGTTTTGTATTGTCGGATGGTGCTGGCGTTGTTGTTGTTGAAGAATATGAACATGCTAAAGCACGTGGCGCTAAAATTTATGCAGAGCTAGTAGGTTTTGGCATGAGTGGCGATGCTTACCACATGACATCTCCACCGGAAGATGGTGCTGGTGCAGCGCTTGCAATGGAAAACGCATTAAACGATGCGCAAGTAAATGCAGAGCAAGTGGGCTACATTAATGCACACGGTACATCTACAAATGCTGGCGACAAAGCAGAAACCTCAGCGGTTAAATCTATATTTGGCAATGCAGCAAAAGATGTAATGGTTGGTTCGTCTAAGTCAATGATGGGTCACTTACTCGGCGCTGCTGGTTCGGTAGAGTCTATTATTTCGATTTTATCGCTAACAGACCAAAAAGTGTCGCCAACTATTAACCTTGATAATCCTGATGAAGGGTGTGATTTAGATTACATTGCTCACACCGCACGTGATGCAAAGTTAGACTTTGCGCTATGTAACTCGTTTGGTTTTGGTGGTACTAATGGCTCGTTGCTATTTAAAAAGGTATAATCTTTTTTAACAACGAATCAAATTATAAGAGCTCAGTTGTTTAACTGGGCTTTTTTTATATGCATAAAACAATAAAGCACACACAAACAATTATCGTAGCGGGAAAAAGTAGCGTTATAAGTACATCCGATCGTGGTTTAAACTATGGTGACGGCTTTTTTACAACCGCAAAAGTAGTCAGCGGGCAAGTACAGCACTGGTCATATCATAAGGCACGTTTAGCTGAGTGCGCAGCACGATTGGGTTTTCCTCAAATAGATTTTAATAATCTTGAAAAGCATATTACTAAGCAAATAGCAGAGCAAACACTCAGTGTACTAAAAATTGTAATTACACGAGGAGAAGGCGGGCGTGGCTATGGTTTACCTAGTGAATATAATTTAACTATTGTAGTAAGTGTTTTAGATTACCCAAAAAATTACAACACACTTTCTCATATGGGTTTAAGCCTTAATGTTAGTCCTATTAAATTAGCCTCTCAACCATTACTTGCAGGGCTTAAAACTCTAAACCGCCTTGAACAAGTATTGATAAAAAAAGCAATGCAAACACAAGATTGCGACGATGTACTTGTGCTCGATTACAACAATAATGTGATAGAAGCGTCTGCGGCAAATATTTTTGCCATTAAGCATAATAAATTATTTACGCCACAGCTTGATGAGTGCGGTATAAAGGGTGTTTATCTACAATCGTTATGTGATAAATTACCCGTTGAATTTAAGCGTGTTGGTGTGGATGAGTTAATCAATGCAGATGCGGTTTTTGTATGCAACAGCTTAATGGGTGCAGTGCCTGTACGTAGCATAGAACAGCACATATTTAATGTTAAGCAGAGCCAGTTATTATTAAACGAATTATTAGCCAAGGAGGCTAAGTGTTAAAAGTTATTTTATCGGTATTATTGTTAGCGCTTATTACAACCGCAATTGGGTATCAGCAAATACAATCAACAATAAACAGCCCATTACAGGTAGCAAATAGCACGCAATTTGAAGTCAAACATGGCACTGGCTTTAATCAGTTATGTCGTCAATGGCAAGCAAATAAATGGGTGGAAGACTGTTGGCGCTACCAAGTTATTGCAAAGCTAGACCCAACCCTTACCGATTTAAAAGCAGGACTTTACGAGCTTAATAACGATAGTGTTATCGAAAATATTAAAAAAATAAACCAAGGTCAGCAAGTAAACTTTATTTTTACTATAATTGAAGGTCAATCGCTTCGTGATATATTGACCGTAATTAAAAGCGCCAGTAATTTACAAAACGATTTAAAGGTAGATAAATTAAGTGAGCAACTACTAGGAAATAACTCAAACCTAGAAGGTTGGTTGTTTCCAGATACGTATCATTATCATAATAACGATACAGCAAGTAGTGTACTAAAACGTGCAGTTCAAAAAATGCAGCTAACGTTAAGTAATGCGTGGGAGCAACGAGCTGCTGATTTACCGTACAAAACAGCATACGAAGCTTTAATAATGGCATCGATTATAGAAAAAGAAACAGGCCTTGCAAGCGAGCGCCCGTTAATTGCTTCTGCATTTGTAAACCGATTAAACACTAATATGCGTCTTCAAACCGACCCTACCGTAATATATGGCTTAGGAGAGGGGTTTGATGGCGATATTAAACGTAAAGATTTACGTGATTACACACCCTATAATACGTACCGTATTAATGGTTTACCGCCAACACCTATTGCTATGCCGTCAAAAGCCGCTATTTTAGCTGCTGTTAATCCGCCGCAAACGCAATACGTTTATTTTGTATCAAAAGGCGATGGCAGCCACCAATTTTCGACCACATTAAAACAACATAATGCGGCAGTTAACACATACATATTAAATAAAAAGAACTAACTCTTTTATGAAACCAAAATTTATAGTAATTGAAGGCCTAGAAGGCGCAGGTAAATCGACAGCTATTTCGTTATGCCAAGATTTTTTAAATAAAAAGCATATCGACTTTATTAATGTACGCGAACCAGGTGGAACACCACTGGCCGAGTCGCTACGTACTCTAGTAAAAGCTGAGCACGAAGAAGAAATAGCATTCGAGACTGAGCTTTTAATTATGTACGCCGCACGTTCGCAATTAATGCATAACGTAATTAACCCAGCACTTGAGCAAGGTAAGTGGATACTTGCTGATCGCCATGACTTATCGTCTCAGGCGTATCAGGGCGGTGGGCGCGGTATTAGTTCAAATACATTAGCTTCGCTATCCTCAATGGTATTAAAAGGATTAAAGCCCGATTTAACTATTTACCTTGATATTGACCCTGTTATTGGTCTTGAGCGTGCAAAAGGACGTGGTGAGCTAGATCGAATAGAGCAAGAAGCTATCGAGTTTTTTCAGCGAACACGTATGCGCTACGTAGAGCTTGCAAATGACGATTCATCAATTAAAACTGTAGATGCAAATCAAGACATAGACAAAGTACACCGCGATATAACCCATGTATTACGCACGTTTTTTGACGGATTAAAATAACATGGCATTGCCTTGGTTACATGATGTACAGCAACGCTTAGCACAAAGCTTTCGTGGTCAGCGTTTTCATCATGCACAACTATTTTGTGGACCGACGGGTGTAGGTAAATTTGAACTGAGCGATCAGTTAGCAAATGCATTACTGTGTCAAAATACAGTAGAGCGCTTAACTGTACCAAACAGTATTTTATCGCCTTGTGGACAATGTAAAAGCTGCTTGTTAACACTTGCTGGTACTCACCCCGACAAACGATTAACGCAAGTCGACGGGCAAAGCATAGGCGTAGATGATATACGCGGTATTAGTGATTTTATGAATCACTCAGCAGCACAAAATGGTAATAAAGTCGTTATTATCGAAAACTGCGAAAAAATGACTACAGCCGCAGCAAATGCACTTTTAAAAACATTAGAAGAGCCAAGTAATAGCCGATTTTTAATATTAACGACAAGCCAACCAGCACAGCTACCAGCCACTATTTTAAGTCGTTGCGCTAAAACCGATGTAAAAGTAACAAATATCGAACTTGCACAACAATGGCTTGAGTCGTTACAGATTACAGGTTACAACTGGTTACCGCTTTTTTACAGCCAACCATTGCAAGTAAAGCAATGGCAAGAACAAAATCAGCTCGAAAGCATTGATACACTTTATAAATTTGCAACTGGGTTTAAACAAAGCCATAATTTTAAAGCGTTAGTCGATATAATAAATAAACAGCCTGAACTTGTTCGTATATTTACATTATTTTTAAGCGAACAATTAAAGCAACAACTTATGCAAGGCATGAGTTTTGACGCTTATCAAATTGCACAACAAGCTTTGAGTGAGTTTTTACAAAATAACACTAAAATACTCGGGCTTAATTTACCACTCGCGGTGTCGCGATTAGCTTACACACTACGAAACACTTAAAAGGACCAAACATGCAAGAGCTCTTAGTAGATATAGACGACCTAGACGAATTGTACCGTTGTTACATGCCTTACATAAAAAAAGGTGGTTTGTTTGTACGTACAAATATGCGCTATGAAATAGGGCACTCATTGGCTTTACGTGTAACGCTCCCCGATGCCCTAGAAGATGACGTAGTAACAGGTAAAGTTGCTTGGATCACTCCTCAAGGTGCTCAAAGTTCTAACCCGCCGGGTATTGGTATTAGCTTTTTAGATGACAAAACAAACCTAAACGCTAAGATCGAAAAACTACTAGGGACTATGTTAAACTCTGGTAATCCAACTTATACCATGTAGTAAGCATTAATTGTGATTGTAGATTCTCATTGCCATTTAGACCGTCTTGATTTTGATAAACTTGATTTAAACCTCGACCAAGTGCTAGATAACGCACGTGCAAAAAAGGTTGAACACTTTTTATGTGTAAGCGTAACGCTTGATCAGTTCCCAAGTATGCTTGATAAAATTAAACATTACGACGATGTATCAGCCTCGTGCGGCGTACATCCACTCGATCAAAAAGACGCGCTAAATAAACAACAGTTAATCGACCTTGCTTCTCATAAAAAAGTAGTCGCTATTGGCGAAACAGGTCTGGATTATTATTACTCACAAGATACCCACGCAGTGCAACAAGCCAGCTTTGTTGGGCACATAGAAGTAGCTAACGAATTACAGAAACCGTTAATAATTCATACCCGCGATGCACGTGCAGACACCATTAACTTAATGCGTGAGCATAAAGCCGAAAACTGTGGTGGTGTACTACACTGTTTTACCGAAGATTGGGATATGGCTAAAAAAGCGATTGATATGGGCTTTTATATTTCTATTTCGGGCATTGTTACTTTTAAAAATGCAGTAGAGCTAAAAGAAGTTGTAAAGCAAATACCGCTTGATCGCCTACTAATAGAAACAGATTCACCTTATTTAGCGCCAGTCCCGTACCGTGGTAAAACTAATCAGCCAGCTTATGTAGAAGATGTTGCTTATTACATTAGCGAGTTAAAGGGCATTAGTTTTAATGAACTTGCAAAAGCAACCACCGACAATTTTTATTCTTTATTTAAATTAGCAGCTAAAGGCTAAAAAATGACAACTCACACGGCGCAACTTCCTGTTTTACTAATGGGACCAATGGTGCGCCGTGCAGAGCAAACGGGTGTTTGCATTCAGTTTGACTACACAATCAGCAATTCTTAATCTGTTAATGCATAAATCACTTGTTACGAGATGTACCTGCCACGCAAGCAAGCTTCGCCTCTACAAGTTAAACACACAGCTATACTTTGGCGGTAGACGTAGAGCTTGCTCACGTGAAAAGCGTAGCTTTTAATTGCTTAAATAAAGCACTATTCATAAAGAGAAGTGAAAGAGGAGTGAAAGAGGAGTAAAAGAGGAGTAAATGAGAAGACATAAGCCAAGCATAGCTTTAAATTAATCACTTCCTCTAAAAGCGTAGCGCCTCTTAAATTCTTTGTGCATAAATTACTTTACGGTCTTTGCCCGTCACGCAAGCAAGCTTCGCGTCTACAAGTTAAACACACAGCTATACTTTGGCGGTAGACGTAGAGCTTGCTCACGTGAAAAGCGTAGCTTTTAATTGCTTAAATAAAACACTATTCATAAAGAGAAGCGAAACTTCTACTTATACTCTAAATTAGATAATTAGTTACATTAGATCCTGCATTTAACCATGCTCTTTTCGACTTCGTTTAGCTGCGGGTAATTTATTACTTAATATTGCCAAGCATAAAATAGCCATGAACAACATTGAGTTTGCACCCGCTTGTAAAGAGTAATCTACCAATGAATGCAGCAACATATCTATAATTGCAATGGCACAGCCAAAAGCAACGCCCTGGAACAACGCTGTTTTACGCATTCGCATAGTATTAACACATAACCATAAACAATAGAGTATAAGTGAGCCTAGTGCAGCTGTAGCGGGTATACCCAGCTCTACTGCAAACTGTACGTAATCGTTATGGGCGTTATCGTAGTAACCAGAATAAGGCTCAGATTGATACGCCGGAAACGCCGTATAAAATGTACCACCACCAGAGCCCAATAAAGGTTTATCTAATATAAGTGGAATTGAGTCTCGGACTACTTCATCGCGTGTTTCTGATTGAATACTTGTTTCGCTAATTCGCTGTTTAACTTTTTCAACGTCAAAAATTGCACCAATAATAATTAAATCAATAATAAAAAAACTGATTATTAATGGTTTAAACGCTTTTGGTTTGTGCTTATATACAAATAAAGCTAAAAAGCTTACAACAATTAATGCAATAAAAAATGCCGAATTACCCATACGACTACGCGTTAATATAAGCGCCACAATAATTATAATTAACGAGATACGTAAAATAATTTTTGAGCTTAAAAGTATTTCCGCCCAGGCACGTAAAGTTTGTTTAAATGTTTGTTTATAGTCACTATCAGAGCGTTTTAATTCACTTACTAAAACGCCAATACCTAAACATAAACACAAAGCTAAAAAGTTAGCTAAAAAGTTAGAGTAAGTAAAAGTGCCAATAGCACGCTCGGTATGCCTGTAGCCAAACAAAGGGCTAACAATATCAGGGGATAAATTTAAGTAGCTTGCATATAAAGCTTGAAAAACCCCAGCACAAATAATGGCGTAAATAAGTTTCTTAATACATTGGCTGCTATTGCAATAAATAAATATTAACCAGCAAAACAGTATTATAAAACTGGTTTTAATTAGCATTTGTTTGGTCTGAAAGGGATCAATACTTATGCCTAATAACTGGACGCAGCAAATTAAAACAACAATACCAAGAGCAGCAAATAAAGGCCAAGAATATAAAGGGGGGTAAAGGGGTTGGTCGTTATCAATAGTACAATTTATTAAGTGAACTAAAAATGTAGCCCCGATTAAAATGCCCATTGCTAAAATAGCCCAAGGGCGATAGCTACCTAAAGGAATAGGCAACAGAAATAGTATTGCACACAGCAACAAAAATATAAAACGATTCACAGTAAGCTCAAAAGTAAAAACGCAGCTCAAGAGCTGCGTTTATATTATATTTTATAAGTGGTATTAATTACCTACTTCTGAAATTCCAGCATCGCCACCAGTACCGCCAGCACCTGGTGGTACTGTAGTAGTAGGCAAAGTAACAACAACAGGTGCAGCTGGGGCAAGACCAGGCGTTGGACCTGCAGCAGTAGCTTCTGATGCAATAGTTGCATCAATACCAGCAGTAATAGCTGCTAAAGTAACTGCATCGCTGTTAACGCCAGCTTCTACAAGCGCAGCTAAAAAATCACTAATCAAAGGATTGTCTGCACCAAGTGCAGCAACAACATCTGCAATCATTCTATCAATGTTAGTTGCAGAGCAAAGCCCTGATTCAACATCATCTTGTAGTTTGGTTGGTACATCGTTTTGGCATAATAATTTAATAGCTTCAACTAACTCTTTTTTAAGCTGCTCAGGAGATGTATCTGCATCAGCATTATTTAAAATACTAAGTATAGTATCCATGCTTTGTTGTTTTACAACTGCAGCAGTGTCTGTTACAGCGTAAACAGGTAACGTCGTAACTGCAAAGGCGCTAGCTACTAAGCCAGCTAAAATAAGTGATTTCATCTATCATCCCATGATTGAATATCTAATTACAAAATTTTAGCGTATCAGCGCAAAAAGTAAACTCTTTATTCGTATTATTACCACTTTCTTTAATAATTTTTGAAGGCGACATAATTAGGTTTCCTTGCACACCATCACACCCTAGGTTTTCAAGTATCTTTAATGTCTCAGGTTTTTCAATTAAACAAGCTAAAACCTTAATCCCAAAACCATGACAAATATTATTAACGGTTTGAATAAAAAACTGACTCTGGGTGTTATCTAATAGGTCTTGTATGTAACTGCCGTCAATTTTCACGTATTCAATATCAAGACCCTGCAAATACCTAAACGACGTTAAGCTAGTACCAAAGTGCTCAACACATACACCAATACCAATATCTTTAATGGCATCTATATGCATAGACGCAATATGAACATTATAAAGTAAGCTAATTTCATGAAGCTCAAAAATCAGGTTAGTTTTTATAATCGGCTTAGTGTGTGCGTATAGCGTAAGCCATTGGATAAAATCGGTTGAATATAAAGACGCTTTACTCACATTTAATGCAAATACATCGTTAGGGTATTGCTCTTTAATATTTACAAAATTTCGAATTAGTTTTTTATCAAGTTCTTCTGTTAAGTTTAGTTTTTCGGCCATTGCAAACAAATGACCATTATTTACCTTTTCGCCATTATGGATAAAATGAGCAAACACCTCAAAATAACATTGTTTATTTTGCGAATTAGCACGTTTAACTGGTTGCACCGAAAAACTTACATCACCAGAGTCAATAATCGATTGAATAAGAGTACGCCATTGTTTAACACTAAATAAAGTATCCTTGTCTACCTTATCCAAGCTCACTTTTGTACCAATAGTGCTACCAGTATCAAGCTCAGATAAAACACCACCAATAGACGAACCCTTTTCAACGGAAATAAGCGCAAAGTTAGCAAAACCATTTACGTGTAAGCTATTTTTCTTTTGACTAAAAGCATCGGTAATTTCTAATCGAGTTCTGTTTAAAAACACTTCATCAAAAGGAGCCAAAGCAATAAACGTACTGCCATTTAATCTAAATATTTTTGAATTAGTGAGATCGCCAATAATCTTTTTTAAAATAATACTGACATCATTAACATGCTCATCGCCATCTTGATAACTTACAGTCTGATTTATATTTGCTAGAGAAGGTAGGGTGATCATCATTGCAGTAATTGGCGCATCAGTTGTTATTGTATCGACAACCGAATTAAAATGATTTTCAAACGATTTACGATTACCAAGCCCCGTTAAAGAATCAATATACACTTCTTCGGTTAGCGCTTGTGTTTGTTTAGTGAGCGAATCAAAGGTGCTTTGTAAGTTAATAACCATATTATTAATTGCTTTTGTCACTGTGCGTAATTCACGAGCAACAGGAATTTCTTCGTTTAATGTAAAGCGTTTGCGAGTAACAAGGTGGGCCTGATTTTCAACTGCTTTTAAAGGCTTAAATACAGCGCGTAAAATTAAAAAAGCAACCGCAAGTGAGGCAATTAATAATAAAAAAGATCCATAAAAGCTACGCTTTGTATGTTCCCAAAGTGTTAAATAGGATTGGCCAGTATGGCTAGTAACTTCAAGCACGCCCGCCATTATCCAACCACTATTGAGCTCAGACTGCATAGTAGGTGCATTTAATCTGCAAAGTGCAATAAACCAATTAGGCACAGACTCAACCCGTTTAGGATTTTCAAGATCGAATACAACGGCGTTTTGCGAGTTAGTAAATTTAATTTCTTTGTAATAACCCGAATCAAAAATAGCGGTCGCCATTGTTTGGGCAATCATTAAGCTCTCGTCATCTAAATAAGGAGAGATAGAAAGTCCTAAACTAGTTGCTGTGTCTTGTGCATGGCTGCCCATTTGTGTTTGTAAATAATCACGAGTAGTTTCTACATCTGTAATTACACGTGCAACAAACGAAATAACCGAAATAACAATTATTAAGCCATATACTTGAGTTTTAAGGCTCAATCCATTTTTAAAAATTCGAGACATAGCTCTTTATTCCTTTTTTATCAGTGTTTGCAGGAGCAAGTTCACCTTGTTCAATTCTTTCAAGCATTGTATTCCAGGCAGACACACCACGGCTATTTTTTACTTTATTACCTAATCCTTTCGATTTGGCTAACCACAAGCCTTGACCATTAAAGCTGTAAATAGGCGTTAAATCGGTACGTTTATTAGCAGGTAATAATTTTGTATTAAAGTTGCCTAATACAAAAGGAATTTGATTAGGTTTTTCGATATAAATAAGCACCATGTGGGGCTGATTAACAGTACGCTGGCGTACATACATTAATCTAACTTTTTCTTCAGGAATACCCAACGCTATAAGCGTAAAGTACTTGGCTATTACGTAGTCTTCGCAGTCACCCATACCCACGCCTAAACTCTCGAGTGGGGTAGCCCAATAATCTTTTTGATTCCAAAGTGCTTCATCAGTTTTATATTGTATATTTTTATTAAAAAAACTGTTTACCAAGTGGATTTTTTGCCATTCGCTTTTATCCATAGATTCATCGATAAAGGTTAGCCAGTTTTTTATACGTTGATGACCGTCTTCACCATATTGTATTTTAGCACGCGTTATTATGTCGCTGTTGCGTAAATACAAAAGCATGTCTTGTGCGCACACAAAAAACGACAACAATATAAAAATGCAAAATCCAAAGCGCACAAACATATCCCTAGTAAATAAACATAAGAATTATAGTCTTATTAGTATAAAAAAGGTAGCTAGCAAAAAAGTATTATGCAATGTTGTTTGTTAACATAGGTATAACAAAAAAACAGCCGAAAGGAGGTTTTTATCATTGAGTCCAATATTATGTTGTGTATAATAATAAAAATATTGTGCGGTATGTAAATAACGTAAATGGATGTGTTTTAAAATCGTTATTTTATTATTTTTTTTACAAAAGTAATCAAAAAAAAGGAATTAAATTGAAAGTCTTAAAAGCCGTTCTGCCCGTTGCTGGTTTGGGTACTCGTATGTTGCCTGCGACTAAAGCAACACCAAAAGAAATGCTCCCTCTTGTAGATAAGCCACTTATTCAATACGTAGTAAACGAAGCCGTACAAGCTGGTATTAAAGAAATTATATTAGTTACTCATGCTTCAAAAAACTCGATAGAAAACCATTTCGATACAAGCTTTGAACTAGAAGCAACATTAGAAGCACGGGTAAAAAGAAGCCTACTAGAAGAAGTACGCTCAATAGTACCTAAAGATGTAACTATTATTTCGGTGCGCCAATCAGCACCATTAGGTTTAGGACATGCTGTTTTAGCCGCGCGCCCAATTGTAGGTAATAATCCTTTCGCTATATTACTACCCGACGTAATAATTGATAAATATAAATCAAACCCAAAAGTAGATAACTTAAGCCAAATGATCGCCCGGTTTAACAAAACAGGTTATAACCAAGTAATGGTAGAGCCTGTACCTGAAAGCCAAGTACATCAATATGGTGTAGTAGATATATCAGGTGAAAAAATAACCGAAGGCGAAAACGCCACAATTACAAACATGGTCGAAAAACCAAATAACATAGATGCACCAAGTAATTTAGCTATTACGGGTCGTTACGTTGTATCTACAGCAATTTGGGATTTATTAGAATACACCCCACCAGGTGCCGGGGGCGAAATACAACTTACCGATGCACTATTACAACTTCGCCACATAGAAACCCTAGAAGCCTATCATTTAAAAGGTAAATCGCACGATTGCGGTTCAAAATTAGGATACATGCTTGCAAATGTAGAGTACGCAATGCAATCAAGTGACATGGGCGAAGAGTTTACTAAACAAGTTAAAAAATTAATTCTGTAAAACACCAAACATACCTCAAGGATTTAAAATGAAAGTTACCTTTTACGGCATAGGCTATGTAGGCCTAGTGCAAGCTACTGTGCTTGCAGATGCAGGACATGATGTATGTTGTGTAGATATTGACGAAACGCGTATAAATAACCTAAAAAAAGGCATTATTCCTATTTACGAGCCAGGTTTAACTCCTTTAGTTGAAAAAAACTATGCTGACGGTCGTTTAATATTTACTACCGATGCCAAGTTTGGTGTCGAATTTGGTGATTTACAATTTATAGCCGTGGGCACACCACCAGACGAAGATGGTTCAGCCGATTTAAAATACGTGCTTAAAGTAGCCGAAACAGTCGCTACGCATATGACAACCCCTAAAGTAATTATTGATAAATCAACCGTACCAGTAGGCACCGCAGATAAAGTAAGAGCAAAAATACAAAGCGTGCTTAACGAGCGTAAAAGTGATTTAGAATTTGCTGTTGTATCAAACCCAGAGTTTTTAAAAGAAGGCGCAGCAGTAAACGACTGTAAACGCCCAGATCGCATTATAATTGGTACCGACTCAAAAACAGCAGAAGAACAAATGCGTGAGTTATACGCACCTTTTAACCGTAACCACGAAAAAATAATTGTTATGGATATAAAAAGTGCCGAGTTAACTAAATATGCTGCCAACTGTATGTTAGCAACTAAAATAAGCTTTATGAACGAAATGGCTAACATAGCAGAGCGAGTAGGGGCAGATATAGAAAATGTACGCCAAGGTATTGGATCTGACTCACGTATTGGTTTTCAGTTTATTTACCCAGGTTGTGGTTACGGTGGATCGTGTTTTCCAAAAGACGTGCAAGCATTAGTCCGTACTGCCGATGGCATAGGTTACGAGTCACAAATATTAAAAGCGGTTGAAGCAGTCAATTACGCACAAAAAAATAAAATGTTTGAATATATAAGTAAACATTTTGATTTAGCTAATAATCCAGCGGCAATAAAAGGTAAAACCTTCGCAGTATGGGGGCTAAGCTTTAAACCAAACACCGACGATATGCGCGAAGCACCTAGCCGAGTATTAATGGAACAGCTTTGGGCAGCGGGTGCAAATGTACAAGCATATGACCCAGAAGCAATGGAAGAAACTCAACGTATTTACGGTACGCGCTCAGATTTAAGATTAATGGGTACTAAAGAGTCTGCCTTAAATAATGCTGATGCCTTAGTAATTTGTACAGAATGGCAGAATTTTAGAGCCCCCGATTTTGATTTAATTACATCACAATTAACAGAATCGGTAATATTTGATGGTCGTAACTTATTCGATCCTGAACGTATGGATAAAAAAGCAATTAAGTACTATAGCATTGGTCGTGTAAATTATGTTTCTGATAAGAAAGTTTAATAATTTAATTGATTTAGCCAAGTTATTTTTAACATGTAAAATATCGCAAAAAAGAATCACAATAAATTCAATACGCGATGTAAAGCTTGGTAAATATACAAAGCTTCAATATGATTCTAAAGGTTTAATTTCATTCTTAGGCAAATTTTCTTGTAGGAGGTTTGTGACTATTTCTAGCAGTGGCGGAGAAATAGTTATTGGGGATGATGTTTTTATTAATAACTACTCATCAATGACCTCCAGAGGAAAAATAAAAATTGGGAATAATACGCTAATAGGTGAGTCGGTTAAAATATATGATCATGATCATATATTTAATCAACAAGCTCTAATTAAAAATCAGGGATTTAAAGTTGGAATTGTAAATATAGGCTCAAATGTTTGGATCGGATCTAATGTTACTATTTTACGAGGTACAACTATTGGAAATAACTGTGTAGTTGGAGCTGGGTGTGTATTAAAAGGTAATTATCCTGATGGTAGTTTAATAAAAAGTACAATAGGTACAAATTGCCAAGAATCAATTGTAACTTATGAAGAGATAACATCATGAAATATTTAGTAACAGGTGCTGCGGGCTTTATTGGTAACTTTGTTAGCGAACGCTTATGCGAAATGGGTCATGAAGTTATAGGGTTAGATAACTTAAACGATTACTACGATCCTGCATTAAAACATGCAAGGCTTGAGCGTATAAAACATCTTGAGTCATTTAGTTTTGTAAAAATGGATTTAGCCGACAGAGACGGCATAGCCAACTTATTTAAAGACGAAAAGTTTGACCGTGTAATACATCTTGCAGCGCAAGCTGGCGTGCGTTACTCAATAGAAAATCCAATGGCGTATATTGATTCTAACTTAGTTGGCACAGCCACTATTTTAGAAGGTTGTCGTCATAATAAAATACAGCATTTAGTATATGCATCATCAAGCTCTGTTTATGGTATGAACGAAAAAATGCCATTTTCTACTGACGATGCCGTCGATCACCCAGTATCGCTTTATGCTGCCACTAAAAAATCAAACGAGCTAATGGCGCACAGTTATAGCCACTTATATGATTTGCCAACAACAGGCTTACGCTTTTTTACGGTATATGGACCATGGGGTCGCCCAGACATGGCACCTTACCTATTTACCGATGCAATATTAAACGACCGTGAAATTAAAGTATTTAATAACGGTAAAATGAAACGCGACTTCACCTATATCGACGATATTGTTGAAGGTATTATTCGTATTCAAGATGTAGTGCCTGTGCGTGATTCTAACGATAGCAATATATCGCCAGCTTCGAGCAAAGCACCATACCGAGTGTTTAATATAGGTAACAACGAACCTATAGCACTTATGACCTTTATTGAATCAATCGAAAAAGCTGCTGGTAAAGTTGCCGATAAAAACTACATGCCAATGCAAGCCGGTGATGTACCTGCAACATTTGCTGATATAGATAGCTTACAAAAAGAAGTAGGTTTTAAACCTAATACCAATATCGAGTACGGCATGCAGCAGTTTGTTGATTGGTATAAACTTTATAATAGTAAGGATTGACTGTGGATTTAACGATAGGTGTTACTTGTTGGAATGCAGAAGATTCGATTATACGAGCACTAGATAGTGTTCGTGAATTAAGTAATTCCTATATCGATTATGAAGTTATAATTGTTGATGATGCTTCAAGTGATAATACAATGAGAATTGTTGAAGAATATATTACTACTCATGATTTAAGTTACTTTTCTCTTTTTAAGTTACCTAAAAACAAAGGTGTAGCAGGGGCTAGAAATGAGATACTTAAGCATGCAAAAGGCGAGTATTTTGCTTTTTTAGACGATGACGATGAATGGTTACCGTCAAGGTATAATGAGCAGAAGCAAGTATTGTTAGCTACTGAACAGGATTATAGCGTACCTGTATTATGTTACGGAGGTCGTTTACAGAAACATTTAGATGGCTCTACAAATCATAAATCACCATTGGGTTACCCAAATATCGTTGGTGGTGTGGAATTAAAAAACTTTTTCATATCAGGGGACAAGTTTGATAATCCCAGTTTGAATCCAGCTGGTACAGGTGTTTTATTTTCACGGTTATCAACACTTCAGAGATTAAATGGGTTTGATGAGTCATTTCGAAGGATGGAAGATGTCGATTTGGTAATCCGTCATTGTGATAATGGAGGGGTATGTGTTGGTACTGATGTTGAAGTTATTACGCAAAATCTAACTTTATCTGAAGATAAAGGTTTTGATAAGGTGGTTTTCTACCATAAAAAATTAATTCGAAAGCATATCTCAATATTTAGCAGTAGATATATATATTCAATAATAAAAATGCACAAATCAGTAGCCTATAAAAATGGTAACACTTTTCGGTCTAAAATATATTTATTAATTTCTTTCTTTTTTTCGTTAGAAAATTTTAAATATAACTTAAAAAAAATACCTATGAATTCTAAAGATAATGAATAAAACAGTAAATAGTAGTAAATGGGCTTTTTTAAATAGTAGTGCCCAACAACTTATTGGTTTTCTATTTTTTGGTGGAATGACTTATTTGCTATCCCCAGAGTATTTTGGTGTATATGCAATCGGTTTAATTTTTTCTGAGATATTTTGCCAATTAGTTCGTTTAGGGCTATCAGCTAATTTAATTAATAGAAAAAAAAATGTAAGTGTTGCACTAAATAATGCCTTCTTTAGTACATTATTAATCGGTATTTTAGTAAGTGTTGCGTTTTACTACTCAGCTGGTTTTATTACATCTTATTTTGAAATATCCAGATACCTATTAGTTCTTCAAATAATGTCTATCATACCTTTAATTTTTTCACTGGGTAGCGTTCCTGATGCCCAATTACAAAGAAAATTTTTGTATAAAAAAATAGCTTTTGCCACATTTATGGCAAGTTTAGTATCTTGTTTAATTGCAGTTGTTGTTGCACTTACTGAGTTTTCAGAGCTTGCATTTGCATTTCAAAAAGTTATATATGAATTTATTATGCTAATAATTATTTGGAATTCAATTAAATGGCGACCAAGTTTGTTAATTAATTACTCTATTTTAAAAGATCAACTTAGAGTCGGCATTCCATTGCTGGTTGCAGGATTGACTAACGTTGCAGTAAATAAACTAAAAGATATATTTATTGCATCTGTATTAGGCCCATCAGTGTTAGGCCTCTATAGGCTTGCAATTAAGTTACAAGATTTTGTTGTTAAACTAACATTAGGCCCAATTACAGCTATTGCTATTCCTAGCTTAGCTAGAGTAAAAAAGAGCGAGTTTAAAGGAACATTATCTTCATTTATTAAATGGATGGCTATATTGTCATTTCCTATTTTTGGTGGATTGGCAATAACCTCTACTGATTTGTTGAGTGTTTTATTTAAAGATGAATGGAAAGACTCAGCTTTAGCTTTGCAAATGTTATGCATATTAGGTGCTTCATCAATTTATATTCATATGTTTAAGCCTGTTTTTAGTGTTTTAGAGCGAGGGGGGATTCTTGTAAAATTAAGGGTAATGCACTTTTTTATACTGTTCGCATTACTATACAGTACATCCAAATACGGGGTTTTTTATATCGTACTTTCAGAAATACTTGTAACGATAATTTTAACTTTTTTTGGTTTACTTTTATTATCAAATGCGTTAGGTGAAAACTACTTTGACTTGGTTTTTAGTATTAAATCAGCAGCTGTATCAACTAGTTTGATGTTATTTGTTTTGTTTTTTATTAATTACTTTGCTGATAATTATTTAATGATTAATCCTTTAAATTCATTAGTTTTATTTTCTTTGCTAGGTTTGTTTACATATGCATTATCAATGAAGGTTTTCTTTAATAGAGACTTTGCTGTAATAGTAAATTATATTAGATCTAGTAAGTTAGGGTTTATCTTTAAGAAGTGTTTTTAAATTAAGATTTTATTTATTAGTTATTAGATTAACGCTTAATAGTTTATTGTAATTTTTAATAATATAAGAGCAATGTTTTAGTTATAAATAAACTCGAGAATGTTTTTTGAATGTAAGTATCTAAATCTTTTATCAGAGCATTAAAGAGCGGTTCATAATGAGATTTCTAAGGGATGTATATGAAGTTATTAACACTTCAGTTTTTAAGAGGCTGGGCATCTATAATTGTTGTTGCCTACCATGTTCATGGTTTAATTATTAAACGACACATTGAGTTAGGTACAGAGCATTCTTTTTGGCTAGCAGAAAACCAGTTTGTAAAGATAGGGGCTATAGGAGTAGACATATTTTTTATATTGTCTGGCTTTATTATTTTTTATACATCAAGAAATACAAATGATATAGGTTTATACCTTAAAAAAAGAATTGTCAGAATATATCCTATTTGGTTTGTCGCTATATTTTTTATGAGTGTATTAGCTTTATTGCCTGGATCTTCAGCTGTGTTTGACGGGCTGCATGTATTTTATTCATTATTATTGATTCCACATGCTTACGAAGAGGCGATAGTTCCTTTTTTAAAAGTAGGTTGGACTTTAAACTATGAAATTATATTTTATATGTTATTTGCTCCTACATTATTGCTTGCTGCGTCAAAAAGGTTAGAAGTAATTACTGTTTTTATAATAGTACTTTCCATATTTGCACATTTAACTGATTTAGATTTAGCTATTATAACCTTATTAAAAAATCCAGTCTTATTTGAGTTTGTAATAGGTGGTTGGCTTGCGAAGCTATACTTGTCGGGTTATAGAATATCTAAAAATATTATGCTTGTAGTGGTTATATTTGGGTGCTTATGGTTATTTATGTACTTCACAACATCCTATTTATGGGAGTACACGTCTTTAATATCAAGAGCACCTATAGCATTGTCTGTTTTTATTGTGGCAGTACTTTACACACCAATAAAAGATATGAAAATTCATAAGTCATTTGTTTACTTAGGTGATGCTTCTTACTCAATATATTTATTTCATATGTTTCCTATTATGATTATAAGCGGGATTTTGGGACGAAATTTAATCCCTCAAATACAACATATACCAATAGTAATTACTTGGTTTGGTATTACTTTAATTAGTGTGCTATTTGGCTGTTTTATTTATAATATTATCGAAAAAAACATCAACATTAGATTGAGGGAATATATATCTAAATGAAAATTTTAATGCTTACATGTCAATACATGCCAGATGTATTTGGTGGTGCTGAAAAACAATGCGGGCGAGTCTCTAAAGGAATTCAAACTGAAGGTGTTAGTGTACATATATTAACATCACGCCAAAAATTTAAAGGCAAAGCAAATGAGATAATGAACGACGTGCCTGTAACGCGTTTATATTCGCCAATAGCCCCTGACTTACTTGGTCGCTGGTTACCCTTTTCGGTATATTGGTTAATGCGGGTATTAATTTGGGGAGTATTTAATAATAAAAACTTTGACATAATACATTGCCATCAAGGTAAATTTGGCGCTTTTGTTGGGTGCTGTTTAGCTCGTTTATTTAAAAAACCAATATTAATTAAAGTAGGGAATTCTAACCAATATATGGATTTCAAAGCTTTGAAATCTAAAAAAATTGTTGGGCCAATAATGACTGATTTTGCATTAAAAACTAACCCTACAATAGTCGCAATATCGGGTGTTATCGCACAAAACTGTAAAGAGTTTGGCTTTAAAAATATTATTAATATACCAAACAGTATTGATAAAAGCTTAATTAATGCTGATAGCCTAGTTTTAAATGATAAAAATGATTCTGTAATAAATATTTTTTATCATGGTCGGTTAGAGCAAATAAAAAAAGTAGACGTTTTAATGGAAGCGTTTGCATTGCTTACTAAAAAGCATGATCAAGTGCATTTTCATTTAATAGGCAGTGGTAGTGTACTACCTGCAGCAAAAAAATATATTAAGGCAAGCAACCTGCAAAAAAAAATAACATTTTATGGTGAGGTTAACGACCCGGTAAACTTTATTAAGAAATTTGATATTTTTGTTAATGCCTCTGAGGCTGAAGGGTTTTCGAACTCATTACTTGAGGCTTTGTTAGCTGGAAAGGTGCTAGTGTCGACACCTGTAAGTGGGGCAAGCGATGCTATTTTTACAGATAAAAACGGTTATATTGCTACAGGTTTTAGTGCGGCTGAAATTGCTAAAAGTACAGAAGATGGTATTGCATTACATTATAAAAATAGTGGTGAAGTACAGGTTTTTTCTGAGCAATTAATAGCATCTAATTTTACAGTAGACGTAATAGCAAAAGAATACGTAAAGCTTTATAAAAAATTACTTGGAGCTTCATAGATGAAGGTTTTAATAGGGATGACGCGCTCTGATACTATTGTATCTGGTTCATTTAAACATATTTGCCAAATTGGCGAAAAGTTTAGAGACGAAGGTGCAGAGGTTGTATACGCATTAGGTGGCGACGGCGATGCTATAACTAAATTACGATCGGCTGGCTTTAAAGTGCATGCTTTAACTAATTTAAAAAGAGATTTAAGCCCATTGAGCGACATTTGGTCATTGTTAAAATTAATATGGCTAATTATTTCAGAAAATCCGCAAGTTTGTTCTTGGCATACGGCTAAAATAGGTGCGCTTGGGCGTATAGCTGCAATGCTTACTTTTAAACGCTCTTATTATGTTCCTCATGGTGTGCCTTTTGTTAATACACCTGAAAATAAAGGTTTTAAAAAATATGAGCAACTTGAAAAGTTACTATCGTATTTACCGTCAAAAATAATAGGCGTGTGCGAGTTTGATAAAAACGAGTATTTACGAATAGGCGTGCCTGACAAAAAGTTGTTAGTGATACGTAACGGCATGCTTGGTAAATTTAACGATAAGTGGGAACTAACCTACAAACCCGTTAATTTTATTACCGCAGCTCGCTTTGAAGATCAAAAAGACTACACTACCCTCGCTCGAGCATGTGGCTCTTTATTAAGCCAAGGTAAACCCTTTACTTTAAGCATATATGGCGATGGCCAGTATGAAGCTAAAGTAAAACAGTTGTTTGCCCACTTTCCTGAAGGGGTCGTAAACTTTTGTGGTGTGGTTGATAACTTTGCTGAAAAACTAGCTGAAGCTGATGTATTTATACTTTCTAGTTTTTGGGAAGGTTTACCACGTAGCATTATAGAAGCAATGGCTTGCAAAAAAGCTGTTATAGCGTCTGACGTTGGTGGTTGTTCTGAGTTAATA
Source organism: Pseudoalteromonas sp. SWXJZ94C (assembly GCF_015864385.1). NCBI lineage: Bacteria > Pseudomonadati > Pseudomonadota > Gammaproteobacteria > Alteromonadales > Pseudoalteromonadaceae > Pseudoalteromonas > Pseudoalteromonas sp. SWXJZ94C. The sequence goes on along the minus strand of NZ_JADYXF010000003.1, from coordinate 115,985 downwards.
ATTGAAGGTAAGACCGGGTATTTAGTTCCAATTCGCGATGCATCGTTAATGGCTGACGCAATGAGCGAATATATTACCGACAAAGCTAAAACAGTTTCACATGGCAGTAATGCTTACGAACTATATAAACAAAAATATTATTTACCAGTAATGCTTGATTGTTATGCAAAAGAATATGGAGTGCTAAAGCAAGGTGTAGTTAATTAATATGCCAATTCAACTTTCACTTATATGCCCAGTTTATAAAGTAGCTGAATTTATTCCTGCTTTAATGCAAAGTTTATTAATAGGGGTTAATACCGATCAAGTAGAAATAATTTTTGTAGATGACTGTTGCCCAGAAAACTCAATAGATATTTGCGAAACATTTATTTTAGAAAATGCAAAAAAAATAAAGTTTAATTCGACCATAATTAAACAATCACAAAATAAAGGGCAGGCGGCTGCACGTAATGCTGCATTATTAATTGCAAAAGGTAAGTATATAGGTTTTATAGATTCTGATGATGCGATAGCAGCAAATTACTGGGACGTGCTTTACCCTTATGTTCAAGCGGCTCAAAAGGATATAATTGAATTTAATTTTCAAGAATTTACTTCTATTTTACCGTTATGTGATAGTAGCGAAACAACAGAACTTAGTGGGTCTAATCTTACACTATTTGATACAGGTTTTTTTGTGTGGACTCGCTTGTATAAAAAAGAAATATTAAAAGGTCTTAAGTTTCCTGAAAGTCTTATATATGAAGATATTTATTATAATATTCATGCATTTTCTATGGCTGAGTCAATAGTAAGGCTATCAAATTCGCTCGTTTTTTATCGTAAAAGAGCGGGTTCAACAACCAGTGGTCGAACATCTAGTTATTCTAACTTATTGCTTAATATGGTTAACTCAGTCAAAGCAACGTTAGCTAATTATGATAAAAAAGATGTTGTAGTTGCTCAGGTTGCTAGGTATTCGCTGTTAGTCAGTTTAAAAGGGTTTACGATAAAAGAGCGTGCAGATCGAAAAGTGTTTTTTAATCGTTGTAAAAAAATAAATTTATCATTTAAAAATGATTTTAATAAAAGTAATAATTCTATTATTGCTGCGCTTAAATTTAAACTTTCTTATTTTGTTTGCTTGATAGGGCGGTTTTTATAATGAAATTAGCAGAAATAAAAGTTTTAGTATTATCTGACTTATATAGATATACAAAAAAAAATAATACTAAAACACTCATCAAAAACTTTTTTGCTAATAGTTATTTTAGATTTCAAGTTTATTTAAGATTTTCTAAATCAAATAATTTTTTATTATCCTTTATATTCAGGTTATTAAAAGCCGGTTTAGGAAAAAAAGTTAATGTTCAATTAAATTATAATGTTCCCATAGGTTATGGTTTGTATATACCTCATGGTAATGTTGTTGTGAATTCAAAATCAATAATAGGCAATAACTGTAGTTTGTTACAGTTTGTATCGATTGGCTCCATACACAATGGCACATCTGCCACGATAGGCGACAACGTGTACATTGGACCAAATGTTAATTTAGTTGGCGATATAAATATCGGCAGTAACTCCGTTTTAGGGGCTGGTTCAGTAATTGTTAAAAATATTGATTGCAATAAAGTTGTAGTAGGCTCACCAGGTAAGGTGATTAAAGATGTAATAGATATAAATACTTATAACGATAACCTATGTGACGACTCTTGGGCTAGGAAGCTAAAAAAATGAAAAAAATTGTACACATAACAAATGACCTGCAGCGTTTAGGTGGTGTGCAGCGTTTACTTGTCGATTTAATGACCTTTCAACATAATGAGTTTAAATTTGAAGTCATTTTAACTCGCGGTGAAAACGAATATAAAGATGAGCTTAAAGCGTTAGGGGTTGAGGTATACCATAAACGAGATTTAGGATTTTTTGGCGTAATTAAACGTTTAAATGCTGCGGATTTAGTACATACACATTTATTTCCTTCAATTTACATTGCTTATTTTACATCAACTCCGACTATTGTTACAGAACATAATCCACATTACAGAAGAAGAGATATTCCTTTAGTTAAAACTTTAGAACGTTTTTTGTATAAAAAATTCAAAAAAGTAATTTGTATTTCTGATGGTGTTAAAAATACTTTTTTGTCTAATATTAAAGTAGATGTATCTAAAGCCTATATTATACATAATGGAGTGAATTTAGAGCGCTTTCCACAAAATAAAAAAATGCTAAATATGACTAAAAAAGTTATAAATATCGGAATGGTAGGGCGCTTTGCACCTCAAAAGGATATAAAAACATTAATTAAATTGATGACATTACTTGATGATGACTTTGCATTACATTTAGCGGGTGATGGGGATTTGCGACAAGAATACGAGGCCTACTGCAAATCATTAAATGTTGATAATAAAGTGATTTTTCATGGTCAGGTAAACGACATTCCTCTTTTCTTAGACTCTTTGGATATTTATGTGCAATCCTCACATTGGGAGGGCTTTGGTATAGCTGTCGTAGAGGCCATGGCTGCTGGTTTACCAACATTTGCAACGAATGTTAAAGGATTAAACAATGTTGCATTAACTGGTGGTTTGTTTGAGGTGGGCGATGCAATTACTTTGGCAAAAAAAATAAAAAAAATAGCTAATAACGTTACAGAATATAATAACTTTTCTGAGGCTGTTGTACTGAAAGCTAAGCATTTTTCGATTACCAATACAGCTCTTGAACATTCAGTTATCTATAATGAAGTATTGAATAATGTTTAGTATAAAAGTAAAAAGTATCGAAACGTTGTTGTTTTTTATATCTGCAGCTTTGGTGCCTATGTATTTTACTGACTTTAGGTTTCCGACCGGAGGCGTTATTATTAGGCTTTCAGATTTAATGGCTATATTTGTTATTTTATCTTTTAGTTTTTTATTTTTAAGAGGGCGAGTAAAAATAAGCTACCCTATAGGTGTCAACTATATTTTATTTTTTTTAATGTATTGTTTTTTTAATGCGTTAATTCAATCGGGGTTGTTTAAGGCTTTAGTTGCCACTTTGCAGTGGGTGATGATTTTATTTAGTTTAGTTATTGTTTATTCAAATGCAGTTACAAACCCAGAGAAATTTAAAAAAATATTTATTATCACTTTACTTATAATATGCTTTTTTACAGTGCTATATCATGTGTTAAATGGTCACTATACACGCTATAAGAATTTGGGCGATGCTAGATATTCATTTGCACTTGCCGGTGTAGTATTGTTAAGTTGTTGTTTTTATTATAGTGAAAGAAAGTTTTTAAAATACCTAGTCGTATTGTATCCAGTTATTATACTTTCAATGGAAAGAAAGGGAATTTTAGTCTTTCATATTGTATTTGTCTTTTATATGCTCTACATATTGAAACCTCTTTATAGATATTTTTTAACTGCAGCTATAGCTTTTTTTGTTTTAATTTTTATTTTATTTTTTGATCTGTCGTTTTTAACCAATATCAGTGTTTTTGAATACTCAGAGTTAGAAATGCTCTATCTTGATGAAGAACAAGCCTTTTGGGTTTCTAACTTACATAGGCAATCTTTACTCGAAAACGGTTGGGATATTTTCAGTAATAATTATGTGTTTGGCGTCGGACCTAAAATGTTACAATCTTATATGATGAATTATTATATCCATCCTAGTTTAGGATTATATACCCATAACGTTTTTTTAGATACATTAGTCGAGCAAGGGGTCATAGGTCTATTCTTACTATTACTACCTTATTTTATATTTTATAAAAATATAATTAGAAGAGCTGAATCTAAAGAAAAAATGATATTTTTTGGCTTATGTATGTACTCTTTTTTTATGCTCTTTTTTATGTCGGGTGGTGCTCCATCTATGTTGCTTTTTTACTTCCCGATTTTTATGGGTTTTGTTATACATAAAAAATAAACGTAAGGATTATTTTGTCAAACTTGAAAAAAGATCCAGCGATTCGAAGTTTATTAAATCGGATGCCTAAAAGCTTACAAAATAGTTTTACAGATGATCAGTTAGCACACTTAAAAATAGCGATTGGTGCTAGGCAGTGGGGTGACCATGCAATTGATCACCGAGGGGTCATTAAGTTTTTTAAATACCGCTATTATTTTGTCATTTTAGCAGGTCGAAATAAGCGAAATTTAAATGCGAAAGAGCAACGCTTTGCTTTATTAGCGCAAGCTGTCATTGTTACTGTTTTGAGCTTTTGTGCGTTGCTGACATTTTTATTGGTCGCGTACTTAATAAAATCTGCATTAGGGATTAATATATTTGAAAATTTTTCCTTTGGGATCTGGAGTTGGTTTAAAGAGTTATTTTAACCCAATTTTATTAGTGCTTTTTAGTATTAAATTTAGAAATAAAGATAGTTGCGTTTTTTGCAATTCAACGGCGGTTTTTAAACAGACTAATCTATAAATTACATGATAAACGTTACTTTTGCAGTTTTAGAGTTTGGTTTTATATATTTATTTTAGATTCATTTAGTATATTAAATTACTGTTAATAACGGCTCATTATTAACATTGATTTAAAGTTATATGAAATTATTTAATATTATCAGACTGCTCTGGAAAATTATCGTAAAAATATAACTAAAGTCGTAATTATATTGCGTTATTAACACTGTTGTTTCCATTTGTGCAACTTTTAAATAGTGATTTAGTATTGAGTTGTAGGGTGTCTTAATATATTATTTACTACATAGCAAAGTGAGCTGAATTCACTAAATAAGATATCTTCAGGGATTAAAGAGTATGACATCTTCAAGGACCTTCAAGCCTTCAAGTTCTTCCGACGCAAGCTTTTACCGATTATTCGACATTTTCGCATTGTTTTTAGCTTTTCAATGCTCTGTTATATTTTATGGGCTCGAATTAAACTCTTTTTACATAGTTGCTCTACTTAGTGTTGCATTGAGCTTTTTATACTGTGCAGAAATATTTTCTACTTATCGTTCTTGGCGTGCCGGCAAATTTAGAACTATGGTTTTATGTGCATGGGGATCTTTATCTATTTCGTTTGCCGTTTTGTTTTTTGTATCGTTTGCGTTTAAATTTACAGAGTCGCTTTCGCGCTTGGGTTTAGGGTTGTGGTTTTTGTTAAGTGTTGCTTTTTTTTACAGCTGGCGCGCAATAGTTCATTTATATAAACGCAATCGCCGTAAGTTAGGCTTAAATTTACGAAATGTTGCAATTGTTGGTGCTACTGAGTCGGCTGTGTACCTGTATGACGAGATTGAAAAAAATGACGAGTTAGGTTTTAAATTTATTGGTTTTTATGACGACCGAAAACCAGAACGTTTATTTGATAATGTTGTTTCGTATGATGTTGCCGGCACAATTCAAAATGCGATATGTGCAGCTCGCGATGGAAATATTGATGTACTTTATATAGCGCTCCCAATGAAAGCAGATAAACGCATAGCCGATTTATTATTACAATTGGGTGATACAACGGTTGATGTACATTTAATACCCGATTTTTTACTCTCTAATTTAATACACGCCCGAATAGAACACGTAGGGGATGTTGATACGCTTAGCGTATTTGAATCTCCATTTATTGGTGCGCGCGAGTTTATTAAACGCACTGAAGATATTGTGGTGTCAGCTATTATAATAACGCTTATTTCACCAGTTTTAATAGCGATAGCTGCTGCTGTTAAGTTTACTTCTACGGGGCCTATTATATTCAAACAAGACCGTTACGGTCTCGATGGGCGTAAAATTAAGGTGTGGAAATTTCGTTCGATGACCGTTACCGAAAATAGTGCAGTGGTAACTCAGGCAACGAAAGGTGATAAACGTATTACTAAATTAGGCGCTTTTTTACGCCGCACAAGCCTAGACGAGCTACCGCAATTTATAAATGTATTAAAGGGCGATATGTCAATAGTAGGACCACGCCCGCATGCTGTTGCCCATAATGAAGAATATCGTAAAAAAGTCGAGTTTTATATGCTCAGGCATAAGGCAAAACCAGGCATTACCGGTTGGGCACAAATTAATGGTTGGCGCGGTGAAACAGATACATTAAATAAAATGACTAAACGTGTTGAGTTTGATTTACATTACATTAAGCATTGGTCGTTATGGTTTGATGTTAAAATTATTTTTATTACAATTTTTAAGGGATTTAAAAGTGAAAATGCCTATTAGTAAATTTGTTCCTGTACTTGCTTTATTTAGTGTTGGTGTTACCGCACCGGCTTTAGCTGAGTTTAAAACAGGGAGCTTTATGACTAAAGATGGAGCTGAAATTACACCAACGCTTCAAACTGGTGTAAGTAGTAACAGCAATTTTTTTAGCACACCCAACGATGAAGAGTCTCGATTAATCTGGACCATAGCACCTAAAATCGCTGCGCAAATTGATAACGGTCCTGACAGTTATAAACTTAATCTTGGAACTAAAACGTCATTCCATAATAAAGATACTACCGATAACTTTACTCAAGTAAATGTAGGAATTGGTACTCATCAAGAATTTACAAGCCAACATAGATTAGATGTAACCGGTATTGCTGACTGGTTGTATGAGCCACGCGGAAGTGGTTTAAGTGAGGGGTTGGGTGATGCAGCAGCTGAATTAATTAAATACCAGCAACAAAATATAAGTACTCGTTATGAATACGGTGCACTTAGCTCTAAAGCACAAGTGGCTTTAACTGCCGGTTATTCAAGTAAAGAATATCAAAATTTTAGAACAATATCGCAATTTCGTGATTTTGATAAATCACTTGTTGGCATTACAGGCTATTACAATACACAAGCTGCTACGCGAACTTTTGTTGAGTTAACAAAAGAAGACTACCGGTATGATGTAATTGATTCTGATGGTATATCGCGCAACTCCGACGACACTAAAGTATTATTAGGTGTTGAATGGGAAGCCACTGCCGTTACCTCAGGCTCGGTTAAACTTGGTTATCAAAATAAAACGTTTGATAGTAACCTACGTGAAGACTTTAGCGGTTTGAGCTGGGAAGCTGCGGTTAACTGGCAACCATTAAGTTACTCTACAGTGCAATTAATGACAAGTCGTGCAGCGAAAGACCCGCTAGTTGAAGGCGATTATATACGTGAAAGTGTATATGGTATTACGTGGAATCATGCTTGGAGCGACTTTTTAAGCTCACAAGCGGGCGTAAATTATATTGATGAGCAATACACGGGAAATGTTGGACGTGAAGATAAAACTAAAACAGCACGTTTAGGTTTAAATTACATAGCGACCAATTTTGGCATGATATCTACTTATATTGACTTTGTTGATAAAAATTCTACTCAACCTACTATTGAATTTGATCATGTTGTGGTTGGTATTAACTTTACTTTTGCATTAAAGGCTAATGATGACGTTTAGAATTATTGTTGGTTTTTTACTACTTTGCTTAACTAATGTAAGTTTTGCTCAAACATCGCAGGGCTATATTATAGGTCCTGGTGATAGAGTAGAGATTAAAGTGTTTGGTCAGCCTGATTTAGAGTTAACTGCGTTGCTTGGTAATAGTGGCGAAGTTAACTATCCTTTTTTAGGTAAAATTAAGCTTGCTGGTTTAACTACTTCTCAGGTTGAGCAAGAAATTAGTAAAGGCTTAAAGCCTGATTATTTAATTAACCCTAATGTATACGCGCAAGTAATTGAGTACAGACCTTTTTATATACATGGTGAAGTTAAAGCACCAGGCGGGTACCCATATCAGCCTGCGATGACTGTTAACCAAGCTATTGCCTTAGCTGGCGGTTTAACTGAGCGCGCATCGGTAGATAAAATATATATTTTTAAAGAGCAAACCAAAGAGCAGCAAATTAAAGGTAGTTTAAATAGCCGAATTGCAGCGGGCGACACCATAAAAATAGAACAGCGCTTGTTTTAAAGCAGTTTTAAAGGCATTAATTAATGAATCAAATATCAGATAAACCTAACAATAACGATGAAATTATTGAATTAGGCGTGTACCTTAATGTTATTAAACAAGCAAAATGGCGTATTTTAGGGTTTGCCATTGTAGTTACACTGTTAACTATTATGTTTACTTTAACGCTAATACCTAAATATACAGCAACAGCAACGTTACTTATTGAAGCTGAGCAAACTAAAGCGGTAAGCTTTGAAGAAATCTATGGCTTAGATACTAATAAAAAAGAGTACTATTTAACGCAGTTTGAAGTAATGAAATCTGACCGTATTGCTCGTGAGGTTATTACTAAACTTGATCTAAAGTCGCATTCTGATTTTATTGGTAAACCTTCTTTTTTAGGTGAAATAAAAAAATCAATCAAAGAACTATTCCCTTTTTTAAACAAAAAAGAGGTAGCAATATTTACCCCCGAAGAACAAGCACAAAGTGAAATGCTTGGCTTGCTTTCTGTATTTAAGTCTAAATTAAGTATAGAACCTATACGTAGTACACAATTGGTAAACATTAGTTTTGAGTCAAGCGACCCTAAATTAGCAGCACTTATTGCAAATACGGTAGGTGAAGTTTACATAGATAATCAAATGCGCGCCAAAATGGGTATTACACAACAAGCATCTGCTTGGTTAAATACACGTTTATCACAGTTACGTATTCAGCTCGATAGTTCAGAAGTGCGTTTACAAGCTTTTAGAGAAGATCAAAAATTAGTAGATATTGAAGGTATTGCAGGCCTTATTACACAAGAGCTTGAGCAAACATCAGAGCAACTAATAACAGCGCGTAATGAGAAAAACAATTTGCAAAGCATTAACCGTGTAATACAAGAATACGGTAATGATAATATTGAGCTACTTGGTAGTATGCCGGAAATAACATCTCATAATGCAGTGCAAGATGTAAAACGCGATGTAATTATAGTTGAGCGTAAATTAAGTGAACTTAGTGAAGTTTATGGACCTAAACACCCAAATATAATATCTGCTAGGGCAGAATTAGTAACTGTTAAAGCAAACTTAAATAAGCAAATTAAAGAGCTTATTACAGGCATTGAAAAAGAGTTAAACCGTATTACACGAACAGTTAAAGCACTTGAAAGTGCATTAGCTAATATACGTGCTGAGTATCAAACTATTACACGAAAAGAGACGCAATATAACCAACTTAAACGCGAAGTAGAGACTAACCGGAATATATTTAATACCTTTTTATCGCGTTCTAAAGAAACTGAAGTAACCAGCGATTTTAGTTCGGCAGCAGCTCGTTTTACCGACCGCGCGTTTACACCAAATACTCCGAGTAAACCGAATAAAAAGTTAATTGTAATACTTTCGTTTTTAGTTAGCTTTAGTTTTGCTTTAGTAATGAGTTTTGTATTTGATGCACTAAACGACACAGTTAAAACTAAACCCGATGTTGAAAGCAAGCTAGCGCAACGTATGTTAGGGCTTTTACCGCACGTAAAAACTCCACGAAAAAGTTCATTTCCTATTTACGCTTACCTTGAAGATCAATATAGACTATTTGCCGAATCGGTAAGAACATTTCGTACCAGTTTATTATTAACCCAGTTAGATAAAAATCATAAAGTGATTGCGATTACATCAAGCTCACCGGGTGAGGGTAAAACAACAACATCAGCTAATTTAGCTATGTCGCTTGCCCAAATGGGGAAAGTACTGCTTGTTGATGCTGATTTGCGTAAACCAAGTATTGCAAAACGCTTTGATATTCCTGTATTCCATCCAGGTTTAAGTAATTTAATTGTAGGCACTGAAGAATTTGCAGAATGTATACATGTTGACGAAAAGTCGGGTGTAACCATTATGCCAAGCGGACAAATCCCGGGAAACCCGTTAGAGCTTTTATCAAATATACGCTTTGAAGAACTAATTAATACCCTGAAAGCGCAGTACGACCATATTATTATTGATACACCACCCACTCAAGCGGTTAGCGACGCGTTAGTTATTGCACAAAGCGCTGATTCGGTTATTTATGTTGTTAAATCGGATGTAACACGTATTAAACCAATTAAAGCAGGGCTTGAACGCTTATTTGAAGCAAAAGCACATGTTGCCGGTGTAGTACTTAATCAGGTTGATATGAGTAAGTCTAAAGATCAGCATAGCCATGGCTACTATGATTATTTTGATTATTCTCAACAACCAGAAAAACCAAAAGTATAAATAACAGTACAATTTATGATTGATATTCATTCACATATTTTGCCAGGTATTGATGATGGCGCTAAAGATTTAAATGAATCTTTAGCGCTATTAAAAGTTGCGCAAAGTGATGGAATTACCCATATGGTTGCCACTCCGCATATTCATTTAGGGCGTTTTAATAACTCAACCTCACATATATATGATGATTTAGCCAATCTAAAAAGCCATGCAACTGCTGCTGGTATTACAGTAAAGCTTGCTGTTGCTGCAGAAGTACGACTCGATATTGAATTAATGGGGCTTGTAATGGCTAATAAACTTCCGTTTATTGGGCAAGTAAGTGGTCAAAATTACTTATTATTAGAGCTACCACATTCGCATGTGCCTCAAGGCTACGATAAATTTATTATGTGGCTTGCTAAGCAAAATATTAAAGTAATTATTCCCCACCCAGAGCGTAACCGAGATATTCAAGCTAACCCATTTTATATAGAGCGTTTAAAGCAGCTAGGTTGTGAATTCCAACTAACAGCATCGAGCATTGAAGGCGCCTGGGGCGATAAAGCAAAAAGTATTTGTGAAGATATGTTAAGTGCAGGTTTAGTTAGTTATGTAGCATCTGATGCACACTCGGTAAAGCGCAGACCACCTATTTTAAGTAACGCAATGCATATTGTTAGCGAGTTAATAGGAGCTGATAAAGCAGAAGCTTTATTTATAACTAACCCATTTAGTTTAACTGAGTCTTTATTTTGTGATTGATTTAAAGCATCGAAAATTCATTCAGATTGGCTTTTTAGCCATAATAACTTTAATTATTTGTTATAGCAGTATACAAAGTATGCGTGCTAATGCATGGTACTTTAATGCACTTAATACGTTAAAACAGTTACCTTTACCACTTTTAGATAATACAGAATTAGCACTTGCAGAGAATGCAATAAAAATTGCAACTGAACTTGAACCAACACAACCTCATTATTGGCAGTTATATGCGTACATAAAAATGCGTTTACTCTCTGATACTAAAGAATCCATAAACGATTTAGATTATAAAAATGGTGTTTATAAACAAGCAGAGCAAGCTCTTTTAAAATCAGTTGATCTTAGGCAATCATGGCCAGATAGCTGGATAGAGCTTGCTAAAGTTACAAGCTATCAGGAAGGTGCAAGTGATCGCGTTTATACCTATATCCAACAGGCAAAAAAAATAGGTCCGTTTAATTTTGAAGTTCATGCAGGTGCTATACAAATAGCATTAATGAATTGGCATGCATTACCTCCTAAGTACAAAGCGCTATACGTACAAGAGCTTAAGTTAGCCGTTAAACATGGCTATAAATTCAACCAGATATTTGATGTTGCTAAACAGGTTAATGGATTACCAATACTTTGTTTATCGATGCAATTTGGTACTGATTTTGAAAAAGTAAGAATTAGTAATCACTATAAAAAATATTGCAGATCTTAATTACTTTAAATTTAGTACTGAATATAAAAATGCCCAGAAGCTTATAAAAAGCTCTGGGCTATAAAGTGACTCTGGATAGAGCCTAACGTTAACTAAAAAAACTTTCTAGGTTCTTTAGGGAGAAGAAGAAAGTATTTTAAGTGTAGTAAAGGCACATAATAATGCATAACTAATTTTTTAATATGATTACATTTAGTAATAAAACCTTGGCTTTTATTGACACCCATTTTTTAGCTCCGTATTTTTAAATCTAGTAGCCATAGATTATTACCTTTATTCAATTATTGTTCGCTTAGTTATTAATGATGTGTGAGTAATTTTAGGATAGTCGTTTATATTTTTAAGTTACCCATCTTCTAGGCTGAGACCGCAGTATGTTTACATGTCTTCTTCATTGCGTTAATGGCTTACATTACTGAACAGCAAATACTTTATCGAATATGGGAGAAATAATTTTAGTACCATATAAATTCAAATGGTCATCATCAAAATAAAGTGGTTTTCCATTAATATCGCCATGACAAAATTCAGAGTCACATAAGTACGGTATTGGGTTTAATATTTTTGCGTCGCACCTTTTAACTGCTTCATTTTGCATTTCATATGCCACTTTTTGCCTCGTTTCATATTCTAATATAGAGATTCTCACCTTTTCGATATGATCATTAATTAACAAGGACCTAAACATATACTTTGGCACATTAAGTTTTAATTCTGGAATAGGTCTTAGCAAATATATAGGATTATTTTCTGATAATTCACAGATTGTATTAACCATATGAGAAACCAAGTTTTTTCGATAAGCATCATTGCGTGTTTGAAATATTTTATCAACAAAGCGCTCAGGTGGAGTGTTTACTATATCTTCATTATGACCAAATAAATTTTGTGATGTTCAATTAATAATTATTATAGGAACGCCTTTAAACTCACTTCCTGCACGAATAATTAATTTACTAACTAGCTTTCCGCAAGAGTCATCTATAACGTTACCTACATTATCTGTAGTGTACAGTCCCTTTATTGTATTACAGGCACTTAATCCCCAGTCGATTACAGAACTATTATGCAGTTTTGCCCGAACTCCAATTCCTTCAATTAAGGCTTGAGCATGACTATCACCTAAAATGATAGCTTTAACTTCTCCTTTTCCATATTTACAATTTGGAGAATCACCATTTATAAGAGTTCCACAATAGTGCTCGCGACTATTTCTATTCATACCCTTAACAATTATTAACTGTTTATTAGTTAGCCTTATTTTACTATTAAAGCCGTTATTTGAAGTAACTATATAGCCCGTTATACCAACAATTAGTGCTATATATAATGGCTTACATTTTGTATAACTTAAGGGATTATTAAAATCTCTTCTAAACTTAATTTTTTCAATATATTTGTTACTTAAAAATCCTAGTAGTACTGATAGTGCTATGCCTATATAAATATAACTATGGCTTAAAGAAAAATAATAGATAGCCACAACTAAAGGCCAGTGCCATAAGTAAATAGAATATGACCATATACCTAGTTTTTTAAAGACAATATTACTTGTGATAAGGCTATTGTTGCGTTGCGCTTGAATAACGAGGAATGATCCTAAAACAGGGAATATAGCTAAGTAACCTGGCCATGGAGTATCTTTTGAAATTAAAAAATAAGACCCTAAAATAAGTAAAAAACCGGTCCATTCAACTAACTTTTTCTGCCTATTTTTGATATTAAAAGGATACAGGTATGCAACCCCTCCAATCATCATTTCCCAGGCTCTTGTGGGTAATAAATAATACGCAGCCTCAGACCATCTATAAGTGGCGATAACACAAAATATAAAACCTAAAATAGTGCCAATTAATATTACTTTTTTTATTGTGTTTATAGACACAAATTTGTGCATGGCAACAAGTACTAATGGATAAATAATATAAAACTGCCATTCAACAGATAATGACCACGTATGTAGTAACCATTTTTCGCTTGATAGTGCATCAAAGTAACCTGACTCAAGCCAGTACGTTATGTTTGAAAAAAAACCAACACTGCTAGCAGCATGTTTTCCTAGTGCTTTATAATCTAGAGGGGTGAGATAAAACCATCCAAAAATCATTAATAATACGCACAGGGCGGCTAAGGCTGGAATAATCCTATTAGCTCGAGCAATATAAAACTTTAAAATAGAAAAGTCTTTTTGTTCCAATCCTCTAAATATTATCCCTGTCATTAAAAAGCCAGAAATAACAAAAAAAACATCAACACCTGCAAACCCGCCAGGGAGCCAACTTGAGTTGAAGTGAAATAATACAACAGCAATCACTGCAATGGCTCTTAAACCATTAATATCTTCCCTAAACTGCAAACTTATTTTCCTTATTTAGTATGCTTTTTAATAGACCAACATCAGAGACGAGTTTAGCAAATACAAATAACAAGTATTTAACTCCTCCATTATTGATAATATAAAATCTAATGATTCAATATTATATAGTTAATACATTGTAAAGTATATTTACTAACCCCAACTTATTAACTTTGTGTTTTGTACTAAATCTCTTGGTAGTGAGTTTTTGATCTTATTTTTTTGCCATTTACCTAGCCCAATAGGGCATCCGCATAGTGTTAAAACTACTTCGCCTATTGTTTGGGTTACTTCATTTAAGCGTATATCTTTGCCTTGAAAATAATCATTTGCTTGCTCGTTATTTAAAGCATAAATGTTACTTGCACATTCGCTACCAAACACAGTTGCAAACTCGTGCGTGAGCCTTACGCCATTTTTATGAATGATTCCAATTTGAATACCTAATCGAGCATATTTAATTTTATTTTGTACTGCTTCAAAGCCTTCAGGAAATAACCACAACTCTTTGTCGCGTTGCATTAAGCTGCCAGGCAGTGCCATTAGCCCAAAGTGCTTTTTAAGTGATTCCATAAAAGCAGCACTTTGTTTTTTATCATACTCGTTAAACGGGAATGCTCCTTTTTTAACTGTTTGATTTGGGTTATCGCAACTGGCGTGCTTTTTAAATTTAGCGATAAAAAAGCCTTCGCTGTCGAATGTTTGTGGCCAAACATGCAAATAACCTTCGCTTGTTGTGGCTTTGTTTGCGCCTTCAAATAAATTACTTAACGATTGTGGGGCAATATAGTCACCAAACTCACTCAGTAAATAATCACACACTTGTTGGTTTTCGAGCGGTGTAAGCGTGCAGGTTGAATACACTAATGTACCGCCTGGCTTTAATGCATAAAATGCGCTTTTAATTAAGTCTTTTTGTACTTGGGCTATTTCGATATTTGATTCTATTGACCAGTTTTTAAGAGCATCGGCATCTTTACGTACAGTCCCTTCGCCTGAGCAGGGAGCATCTAACAATATGCTATCAAAGCATTCAAACATGTAGTTACCAAATATAACGCCATCAAAATGTGATAGCGCACAATTACCAACTCCCATACGTTTTAATGTAGCGCTGAGCACCTTTAAACGTGATGACGAAAGTTCGTTTGCAACTAATACGCCTTGGTTATTCATAAGCGCAGCAAGTTGCGATGTTTTTGAACCTGGCGCAGATGCAACATCAAGCACGTAATTATTTTGAGGGTCAGCGAGTTCAATACTTTGTTTTAAAGCGATAGGAGGTAGCATTGAGCTTGCCTCCTGCACGTACATTGCACCACTTAAATGTAGATCGGTATTACCCAGTGCCAAGTTTTGATCTTCGTCACTTGGGCGTTCTAACCAAAAACCTTCACTGCACCATGGTATAGGGGTTAGTAGCCAGTTTTTTTGTGTCGCTTTATTTACAAATTCTTCCACAGTGATTTTTAAAGTATTAACGCGAATTGATTTTCTGAGGGGGCGACGACAAGCACTTATAAAGTCATCTAAATTTAAATGCTCAGGTAAATAGGTTTTTACGTCGTCAATAAAATGCTCAGGAATAAAAGTGTTGGCGTTCACGCGTTGGCTCATACTATAAAAATAAAGCGCGATAATAACATTTATATAAGGTGGTTTCAGCGCTAAAAACTCTAATTTTTGCTTTATTACTGTGTCGACACTTCATTACTTTTAACTATTTATTAGCTGTATTTAACTCATTTATAGCTATTTTACTTTAATAGTGTCGACAATGAGGGTGTTTTTTAGTCGTTTTTAAAGGTTTTAGGGTTGACATAAATTACCAATAAGCACATAGTGACTGCATAAATTGTCGACAATATAAAAGATACCTATGACCGAAACCTTTTTAAACGAAGCTCCTATTACTACTGCATCAGATCAAGTGTTTGTAGATATGCGCCGCGAAATAGTAGAGGGCAGCATAATACAGGGCAGCAAAATATCTGAGCCAGAATTAGCAAAGCGTTATGGTGTAAGCCGTGCAACGCTTCGTGAAGCATTAAATCGTTTAGAAAGCTGTTACTTAGTTGAGCGTAAAGCAAATGTGGGTTGCCGAGTAGTAGCACTTACCGCAGAGCGTTTAATTGAAGTATACCAAGTTCGTAGTTCACTCGAAGGACTTGCTTGCAGGCTTGCTGCCGACAATATGGCTGCCGATGAAGTACAAGGCTTAAAGCAATTACTTAATCAACATTTAAAAACACAGCGTGTAAAAGAAGGCGAGTCGTATTATCAAGAGGCTGGCGATTTAGACTTTCATTATCGAATAATTAAAGGCAGTAAAAATGCTCATTTAATTCATTTGTTATGTAACGGACTTTACCAATTAATAAGAATGTACCGAGTACAAATGGGCATGGTGGGGCCGCGTGTATCAAAAGCGTTTGATGAGCATTTAGCTATTATTAATGCGATAGAAAACCACGACGGTGAACTTGCCGAAATGCTCATGAAGCGACATATAAGTGCATCGCAAGCAAATATTCAAACCAAATTCGATTTATTAACGGCTCAAAACTCATGAACAGCTCAAAAGTTATTAGCCGTTAAAGTTAAACAGAACAATTAAACAGTCATATTTAGATATTAAAAATAGTAGTTACTCCACGTAGCAACCGTTCAAAGTTAGGAGAAAGTAATGTCAGCAGGATTAAAATTTAAACAGGCTATTGCTAATAATCACCCTTTACAAGTTGTAGGGACTATTAACGCATATACCGCGATGATGGCTGAAAAAATGGGTCACCAAGCAATTTACCTCTCAGGTGCGGGCGTGGCCAACGCTTCTTTTGGTATGCCTGATTTAGGAATGACCAGCCTTGATAATGTACTTGAAGATATTCGTCGTATTACCGGTGCGAGCGATTTACCTTTGTTAGTTGATGCAGATACAGGTTGGGGCGGCGCATTTAATATTGCACGCACCGTTAAAGAAATGACCAAAGCCGGTGCTGCCGGTTTTCATATAGAAGACCAAGTAGCACAGAAGCGTTGTGGTCACCGTCCTAATAAAGAAATTGTTAGCCAAGACGAAATGGTTGACCGTATTAAAGCGGCGGTTGATGCAAAAACCGATAATGATTTTTATATTATGGCGCGTACCGATGCGTTTCAAAAAGAAGGATTAAACGCAGCAATTGACCGCGCAGCGGCATGTGTAGAAGCAGGGGCTGACGCTATTTTTGCTGAAGCCGTACACGACCTTGCTGATTATCAAGCATTTGCAAAAGCGATTAACGTTCCAATTTTGGCAAATATTACCGAGTTTGGTCAAACGCCTATTTATACCAAAGAGCAGTTAAGTGATGTGGGCGTTAAAATGGTGCTTTACCCATTAAGTGCGTTTAGAGCAATGAATAAAGCGGCGTTAAACGTGTATTCAGCTATTTTGAATGAAGGCTCGCAACAAAGCCAAATAGAAAATATGCAAACACGTGCAGAGCTATACGACTTTTTAGATTACCACACGTACGAGAACACACTCGACACCCTTTTTTCATCAAAATCTGATAAGTAAATAAACACTAATAAAAACACACACAAATTATAGATAGGAGAAGATCATGGTCGATAAAGCATTGAGCGGTGCAGGTTTACGCGGGCAAGTAGCAGGTCAAACAGCATTATGTACAGTTGGGCAAAGCGGTTCGGGTTTAACGTATTGTGGCTACGATATTAGCGAACTTGCCGAAAAAGCTCAGTTTGAAGAAGTCTCGTTTTTACTTTCTCGTGGTGAGTTACCAACCACCAGCGAACTTGTGCAATATAAAGCTAAATTAAAAAGCTTACGCGGCTTACCTAGTGCACTTAAAACCGTGCTTGAAAACATTCCTAAAGACGCGCATCCAATGGATGTAATGCGCACAGGTTGCTCTATGTTGGGTAATCTTGAAATAGAAAATGATTTTAGCCAAGCTAACGATGCAATCGACCGAATGGTTGCTGTATTCCCTAGTATTATTTGTTATTGGTATCGGTTTACCCACGATGGTGTACGCATTGAAACACAAACAGATGACGACTCTGTTGGTGCGCATTTTTTAACGCTGCTACACGATAAAGCACCAAGTGAATTGTTTGCTCAAGTAATGAATGTGTCGTTAATTTTATACGCAGAGCATGAGTTTAACGCCTCTACGTTTACGGCTCGCGTGTGTGCGTCAACGCTTTCTGACATTCATTCTTGCGTAACGGGTGCAATTGGTACGCTGCGTGGTCCATTACATGGCGGCGCAAACGAAGCAGCAATGGATATGATTCAAGGTTTTACAAGTGTTGAACATGCAGAGCAAGAAGTAATGGGCATGCTGGAGCGTAAAGATAAAATTATGGGCTTTGGTCATGCTATTTATCGTGAGTCTGATCCGCGTAACGTTATTATTAAAAAGTGGTCCGAAAAACTAGCCGATGAAGTGGGCGACCATGTGCTTTACCCTGTGTCTGTTCGTTGTGAAGAAATTATGTGGCGCGAGAAAAAACTGTTTTGTAATGCCGATTTTTTCCATGCATCTGCCTATCACTTTATGAATATTCCAACTAAGTTATTTACGCCAATATTTGTAATGAGCCGTGTTACAGGTTGGACCGCGCATGTTAAAGAGCAGCGCACTAATAACCGTATTATTCGCCCAAGCGCTGACTACACAGGACCTGATGCACGTAGTTACACACCAATCGAATCAAGATAATAGGTTACCAACTCTCATGTATATTTGAATAATTTAGCTGGTTAAATATGACCACACATGAGAGTTGGTAAGTGAATTAAGGTGAACTCTATATTCACCTTTTACGGCTTTAATGCTTTATATAAAAAAAACCTGCAAACCTAAAGCCTTTCTTAATAACCCCGTCACCAATTAGCGAACTTTTATTATGACCATAATTAATAATACCCAATACCGTAAACCTCTACCTGGCTCAAATGTTGATTATTACGACACTAAAGAAGCGGTTGATGAAATTAAGCCTGGCGCATACGCCACACTACCTTATACATCGCGCGTACTTGCTGAAAACTTAGTACGCCGATGCGACCCTGCAATGTTAACCGATGCACTTAAGCAGCTAATTGAGCGTAAACAAGATTTAGATTTTCCTTGGTATCCGGCGCGAGTAGTGTGCCATGATATTTTAGGGCAAACGGCGCTTGTTGATTTAGCAGGTTTGCGTGATGCAATTGCTGCTAAAGGTGGCGATCCGGCAAAAGTAAATCCAGTTGTACCAACACAGTTAATTGTTGATCATTCATTATCGGTTGAGCATGCAGGGTTTGACCCCGATGCGTTTGAAAAAAACCGTTCAATAGAAGATAGACGCAACGATGACCGTTTTCATTTTATAAATTGGACTAAAACAGCTTTTAAAAACATTGATGTGATCCCGCCGGGTAACGGGATTATGCATCAAATTAATCTTGAAAAAATGTCGCCGGTTATTCAAAACCGTGATGGCATTGCATTCCCCGATACCTTAGTTGGAACCGATAGCCATACCCCTCATGTAGATGCGCTAGGTGTGATAGCGGTGGGTGTAGGTGGGCTTGAAGCCGAAAGCGTAATGCTTGGTCGCGCCTCTTATATGCGCCTGCCAGATATTGTAGGCGTTGAGCTTACGGGTATTCGCCAACCGGGTATTACAGCCACCGACATTGTACTTGCCATAACCGAATTTTTACGTGGGCAACGTGTGGTATCGGCTTATTTAGAATTTTATGGTGAAGGTGCTGATGCACTAACCCTTGGCGACAGAGCAACAATTTCGAACATGACGCCAGAATTTGGCGCGACCGCCGCGATGTTTTATATCGACGAAATGACAATTGATTACTTGCGTTTAACCGGCCGTGAAGAAGAGCAAATTGCACTGGTAGAAAACTACGCTAAAACCACAGGTTTGTGGAGTGACAGCCTAAAAACAGCTAAATACGACCGCGTACTTACGTTTGATTTATCAAGCGTGGGTCGTAATATTGCAGGACCATCTAATCCGCATCGCCGTGTATCAACAAGTGATTTAGCAAAAGAGGGTATTTCGGGCGTTGTCGAAAACGAAGAAGGCTTAATGCCTGATGGCGCATGTATTATTGCAGCTATTACCAGTTGTACAAATACGAGTAACCCACGTAACGTAATTGCCGCTGCACTGCTTGCACGTAATGCAAATGCAAAAGGTTTAACGCGTAAGCCTTGGGTTAAAACGTCACTTGCGCCAGGTTCTAAAGCGGTTCAATCGTATCTTGAAGATGCAAATTTACTCACAGAGCTTGAGCAGCTCGGCTTTGGTATTGTGGGTTTTGCCTGCACAACGTGTAACGGTATGAGCGGGGCACTTGACCCTGTTATTCAAAAAGAAGTAATTGAACGTGATTTATACGCAACGGCTGTACTTTCAGGTAATCGAAACTTTGACGGGCGTATTCATCCATATGCCAAGCAAGCTTTTTTAGCGTCTCCTCCTTTAGTTGTTGCTTACGCGATTGCCGGTACTATTCGTTTTGATATTGAAAAAGATATTTTAGGGCAAGATCAGCAAGGTAACGATATTACACTTAAAGATTTATGGCCATCTGATGAAGAAATAGATGCAGTAGTTAAGCAAAGCGTTAAGCCTGAGCAATTTAGAAAAGTGTACGAGCCAATGTTTAACTTAACCGTAGATTACGGTGAAGATAACGATCCATTGTATGAGTGGCGACCACAAAGTACGTACATTCGTCGTCCGCCTTATTGGGAAGGTGCATTAGCGGGTGAGCGCACAATGACCGGTATGCGTGCACTTGCTGTACTTGGCGACAACATTACAACCGATCATTTATCGCCTTCAAACGCAATAATGGCAAGCAGTGCCGCTGGCGAATACCTAACTAAAATGAACGTCCCAGAGGAAGATTACAACTCGTACGCAACGCACAGAGGCGATCATTTAACAGCGCAGCGTGCAACATTTGCAAACCCTAAACTACTTAATGAAATGGTACTTGATGAAAACGGCGAAGTTAAACAAGGCTCGTATGCCCGACTAGAGCCACAAGGTACTAATACACGCATGTGGGAAGCAATCGAAGCGTACATGGAGCGCAAACAACCACTTATTATTGTAGCCGGAGCCGATTACGGACAAGGTTCGTCGCGCGATTGGGCTGCAAAAGGTGTAAGGCTTGCTGGCGTTGAAGTTATTGCAGCAGAGGGCTTTGAGCGTATTCATCGTACTAACTTAGTGGGTATGGGTGTATTGCCACTTGAATTTAAAGCAGGCACAACCCGTAAAACGCTCAAGCTTGATGGCAGTGAAAGTTATGATGTAACAGGCGAGCCAACGCCTGGTTGTACGCTTAACTTATCTATCACTCGTAAAAATGGCGAAGTGTTAAATATACCCATGAAGTGCCGTATAGATACTCAAGAAGAGCTTTCTATTTATGCTGCTGGCGGTGTATTACAGCGCTTTGCACAAGACTTTTTAGAAGCCACTAAAACTGCATAAGGAAAGGGTTATTTATGTTTAAACCGCAAATTAAAGTGCCTGCAACCTATATGCGAGGCGGCACTAGTAAAGGTGTTTTTTTTAATTTAACTGATTTACCAAAACCTGCTCAAGTAGCAGGCGAGGCACGCGATAATTTATTACTGCGTATTATAGGCAGTCCCGATCCGTATGCCAAACAAACGGATGGTATGGGTGGCGCTACGTCTAGTACCAGTAAAACAGTCATTTTAAGTAAAAGTGAGCAAGCCGATCACGATGTTGATTATTTATTTGGTCAAGTGGCGATAGATAAGCCCTTTGTTGATTGGAGCGGTAACTGCGGTAATTTAACATCAGCAGTGGGTGCTTTTGCCATTAGTAATAGTTTGGTCGATAAAAGCAGAGTACCCGATAACGGTGTTGCTATTGTGCGTGTGTGGCAGGCTAATATTAAAAAAAGTATTTTAGTCCATGTACCAATAACTAATGGCGAAGTACAAGAAACCGGTGATTTTGAGCTCGATGGCGTTACATTTCCTGCAGCCGAGGTAAAGCTTGAATTTATTGACCCAGCTGATGGTGATGGCGCCTTATTTCCAACTGGCAACGTAGTTGATAGCTTAGAAGTACCAGGCGTTGGCACTTTAAAAGCAACAATGATAAACGCAGGTATACCTACCATATTTATTAATGCGGCTGATATTGGTTATACCGGCACCGAGCTGCAAGACGATATTAATAACGATGTTGCTGCACTTAAAAAGCTTGAAACTATTCGTGCTTATGGTGCTGTAAAAATGGGCTTAATTACTGATATTAGTGAAGCACAAGCTCGCCAACATACGCCTAAAGTTGCGTTTGTTGCATCGCCTTTAGATTATAAAGCGTCTAGCGGAAAGCTTATTGAATCTGCAAACATTAACTTATTAGTGCGCGCTATGTCGATGGGTAAACTGCATCACGCCATGATGGGCACAGCTGCTGTTGCTATTGGTACTGCCGCAGCTATTGAAGGTACGCTGGTTAATGTAGCCGCTGGAGGCGGCGCATTAAGTGAAGTAAACTTTGGTCATCCATCGGGCACATTAAAAGTGGGTGCAGAGGCTAAAAATAATGCGGGTAATTGGCAAGTTACCAAAGCAAGCATGAGTCGCAGTGCGCGTGTACTTATGGAAGGCGTTGTAAGAGTCCCTCAGTAAACTTTTAATATTAATTAGTTAAATTACAGCATTAATACATTGAATCTATTTATTATTTTTGTAAAATATAAGTAAGCCCTTATTTTTTAATTTAAGGGCTTTTTTTCAAACTTTAAAAGGATTTAAAAATGAATAAAATTATTATTGGATTTGCTTTAACTATTTCATCGTTTGGGGCACTTGCGCAAAGTGCTGATGGTTGGCCAGAAGGCGGTGCAATGCACACTGGCAATACTTATAATTTAGAGGGCAATAGATACAAAATTAAAATCAGTAAAATGATGAATGAAATTTACCCGCAACTAACTGACGACTACCAAGTAGATGCAGTTAAAGCCCAAATAAAAGCATGGGAGCAATATATAGATGCTACATGTAATGTTGTTGGCATAGCAACGGGTGCTGGTGGCTCTTGGCCCTCAACGTATAGTGTTAAATGCGAAAGAAGCCTAAGTTATGATAGATACTTTGCGACTAAAAATGCGCTAAAGTGTGTTAATAGATTGAGCAAAGAAGAGTTTGTAGGGCGTAGCGAAAAGTTAAATTGTTTAATTCAAACATTAAATATAAAAATATTTTAAGGTCTACATAGCGCTACAGCTAAATTATACAGTTAGCTGTAGCATTTTAGGCTTTATAGCAACTCAATACTTACTGTTGCGCCTTTTTCGATATTGCCGCTTTGTGCTGGCACTACAATTAAGCAGTTAGCTTTACTAAGCGACGAAAGTACACCCGAGCCCTGTTTATTAAACGGGGCAACCACTAAGTCACCTTGCTCGTTAATTGTTGCTGTACCGCGCTGAAAGTCGGCTCTTCCTGGGCGCTTTTTAATAACGGATGTAGTAACCGCGTTAAATCGCATTTTAGGATTTACTTCACCAAGCCCCGACAGCTTTTGCAGTGCAGGCTCTACTAACTGATTAAACGTAACAGCAGCCGACACAGGGTTACCTGGCAAGCCAAAAAAGTAACTGTTAGCTAGTTTACCAAAGGCAAAAGGTTTACCTGGTTTCATGGCTATTTTCCAAAAGTGAATTTCGCCAATTTCGTTGAGCACTTCTTTAGTAAAGTCGGCTTCACCAACCGATACTCCGCCTGAGCTTATTACTGCATCGGCAAGTTCGTTCGCTTTTAAAAATGCATTAGTGATGAGTTCTTTGTCATCGGGGATAATCCCTAAATCAATCACGTCTATATTTTTTTGTTGCAGCGCACTAATAATAACAGCGCGGTTACTTTCAAAAATAGCGCCTTGTTTAAGAGGCTGCCCTGGTTCAATTAGCTCATCGCCTGTAGAAAGTACGGCTATTTTTAGGGTTCTGATTACGTCTATATTAGCAATGCCCAAAGATGCAAGTAGTCCCACATCAACGGCTTTTAATTTATCACCGGCTTTTAAAATAACATCGTCTATTGCAATATCTTCGCCGGAAAAACGCACGTTTTCATTTAGTTCTGGTTGTGCTGTAAACGTAATTTTATCGCCATTTACCGAGGCGTTTTCTTGCATTACAACGCCGTTAGCGCCGGGTGCAATGGCGGCGCCGGTCATTATTCTTACACATTGCCCTGGGGTTAGCATTCCTTCAAAAACTTGCCCTGCAAACACGCTACCTACTTGTGTATAGGTTAAGCTTTTATCTGAAATACATAGCGCATAACCATCCATTGCAGAGTTATTATGAGCCGGTACGTTTATAGTTGATTTAACATCGCTTGCTAAAATGCGATCAACGCTTTGCATTATTTTGATGGTTTCAGCGCTTTTAACAGGTGTTATTACGCTAAGTATATTTTGTATTGCAGTTTCAATTGGTAACAAACCGGGTGCATTGCAAACATCGTTCATATATATTGCTTACTTAAATCATTTTATTTTGAAACAATACTTATAATGTCAAAGCTTTACAATACATGGTTGGGTTATTTTTTGCTTATAGCATGCATGCTTTCGTGCAGCGTAAACGCAAAAGAAACGCTGCAAGTAGCCGTAGCGAGTAATTTTAAAATTGTATTGCAAACCCTACTAAAAAAATCCCCATTACCTAATGTTGACGTGAAAATATCAGCCGCTTCTAGCGGTGTTTTATATTCGCAAATAGTGCATGGCGCGCCATTTGATGTGTTTTTATCGGCTGACGATTTTCGACCGCAATCGCTTATTAAAGAAGGCTATGCTGAGCAAAGTAGCTTAATCACTTACGCTTTAGGCGAGCTTGCTTTATGGCAACCCAAAGCTGAAAAAGTAAATGATAAAGTAGCCATTGCTAATCCGCGTTTTTCACCTTACGGGCGTGCCTCAGAGCACTACGCTAATAACCATTTTAAAAAGCCAGTAAATTATGTGTACGGGAATAACATTACGCATGCTTTTCAGTTTGTTGAAAGCGGTAATGTAGGAGTCGGGCTGGTGGCTGTTTCATCACTAAAGGCGGCTTACAGTAACACTCAAAATCAAAAGTATTTAGATTACACCGTGCTGCCTACCAATCAATATCCCGATATAATTCAACAGGGTGTTATTATTAAGTCGACTAAAAAACTCGCTAGCGCTAAGCAACTCATGCAATTTTTAATGACGCAGGCTACGCAGCAGCAGTTAATTGAATTAGGTTACAGAATAAAGGACAACAATGCTTCAAAGTGATTTAACCGCGCTGTGGTTAACTATTAAACTTGCCTTTATAACCGCAGTACTCCTTCTTGTTTTTTGTATTCCGGTGGCTTACAAGCTCGCTGGCTATAACGGTAAATTTAAACCATTTTTAGAAGCATTAATTGCAATGCCTTTAGTGCTGCCGCCTACGTTATTAGGGTTTTACTTACTTGTTTTATTTTCGCCTGATCACGCTGTTGGGCAATTTTGGTTTTGGCTAACGGGTACGCAGCTTGCGTTTAGTTTTCAGGGCGTGGTTATTGGCTCGCTTTTTTACTCACTGCCTTTTGTAATGCAGCCACTTGTGGCTGGGTTTAAGCATATTAATCAAACCTATAACGAAGCGGCAATTGCGCTTGGGTTAAGCCCGTTTAAACGCTTTGTGCATTTAATTATTCCGCTTTTAAAACCCAGTATTGGTAGCGCTTTTGCTTTAGGCTTTGCGCATACATTGGGTGAGTTTGGTTTGGTATTAATGATTGGCGGTAATATTCAGGGGCAAACACAGGTGGTGTCTATCGCGCTTTACGACCATGTTGAATCGTTAAATTACACGGCGGCGCATCAGCTTTCACTTATTTTACTGGCTATTTCGTTTGCCTGTTTAGTGCTGTTATTTAAGTTTAATAAAAGCATTGTTGGGGTTAAGTCATAACATGATTAGGTTAAGCCTTTTTAAAGCACTCAATAATTTTGATTTAGATATAAACCTTGATCTTGAGTCGTTTAATGTATTGGGTGTTTACGGGCCTTCTGGCTCGGGTAAGTCAACATTACTGCGCTGTATTAGTGGTTTAGAGCCTGCAAAAAGTGTTTATGTAAACAATCAGCCAGTGCATGAGTTACCAAGCGATAAACGCGGTATAACGCTTCAGTTGCAATCGTGCCCGTTGTTTCCTCATTTAGATGTGGCAGGTAATTTAGCGTTTACACAAAAACACTGCGGGAATAAGCAAAGCAGCTTAACGCTAGAGTACGTTGTTAAAACGCTTGAATTAGAAGATTTACTAAATCGTGACGTACAAAGCTTATCGGGTGGCGAACGCCAACGTGTCGTATTTGCGCGCACTTTACTTGCCGGTCAAAAATTTATAATGCTTGATGAGCCTTTTAGCGCGCTTGATTGGTCATTGCGTTTTAAAACACTCACTAAACTCAATGAGTTAGCCGTTAAATTTAATATTAAATTTATAGTTGTAAGTCACTCATTAAAAGAGCTGCTATTTTGCTGCGATACCCTTATTCAGCTAGATAAAGGCAAGGTGATAAACCAAGGTGCGAGTGCGCGCGTTGCAAAGGCTATTTACGCAAACGACAGGCAAACACCGCTGAGCTTAATTAATTACGATGTGGTTAAATTTGATGAAGACTACGGGCTATATCAACTGCAATTACAGCAAAGTGAGCAGCCGCTTTTTGTGCTTCCTGCACTTGTAGATAGCAGTAATAAGCTAATTATAGAAAGTGAGCAAATGTCGTTTAGTGCGTTAAAGCCTGAGCAAACAACGCACAGTAATGTTTTAAAGTCGGTATTAACTCAGGCTGAGCTTATTAATAATAAGTGGCAGCTAACGCTTAATGTAGATGGGCAAACATTGTATTGTTTGGCATCAAGACGAGTGTGGGACAAAAACGACTTTAAAGTGGGCGATGTGCTTTATACAACGATCAGTAATCTAGAATAACTAAATGTTGCACACCGCACATTGACTGTTTTTAGCTATTTTAAAACGATTAAACTCCATGCTTAAACCATCCACCAGCAATAAGTGCTCGCTTAAACCACTTGGCAAACCAGCAAGCATTTTTAGCGCTTCAATAGCCTGAATACTGCCTATTAGCCCCACAATAGGAGAGAGCACACCGGATTCTGAGCAGCTTTGTGTTTGTTCACTAAAAAATTGTGATAAACAACCATAACAGTGGCTGTTTTCATCCATAGTAAAACAGGCGACTTGTCCTTCCATACGTATTGCAGAGCCTGATACCAGCGGAACTTTAGCTTTAAAACAGGCGCTATTAAGTGCATTACGCGTTGCTAGGTTATCTGAGCAATCAATTACTATATTAATGTTATTAAATAGAGGATTGATAGACGTATTTTCATCAAAAAATGCCTCAATGGTATTTATGTCTATTTCACTATTAAGTTCGCTGAGCTGTTTTTTAGCGGCACTGCATTTTGAGCTACCAATATCACTTTCTTTATACAGTATTTGCCTTTGCAGGTTGGTTACGTCTATTTCATCGTTATCAACTAAGGTAAGCGTGCCAACGCCAGATGCTGCTAAGTATTGACCTACCGCGCACCCAAGCCCTCCTACACCAATAATTAAAGCATGCGATTGCCATATTTTCTCTTGTCCGTCTATATCAAGCTGCGGAAGCATAATGTGCCGAGAGTAGCGCAGTTGCTGCTGGTAAGTTAACGGTGATTTTTGCATTTTTTAGCTTCTCATACTTTTTATAAACAATACCAATTTGTTAAATCCAAGAGCAAGTGGTAACGCTTTTTATTTGCACTCTAACAACCCAGAGCCCTTCACTCATATAGTGCAACTATAACGTATAAAAACAACTGTTGCATTTAACTATATGAAATTTATGGTTTTTAATTAGTGGCTCAGTAATTGCTATATCGGGTTAACTTAAATTCAACAAACATTGGCTGCTACTCATATAAAAGGGTGGGGCATTAATAAAACAATAATACGTTTACGAGGAAAATAAACATGCAACCGAGTTCTGGGTTTAACCTAATATCCTTTAAAGGAAAAATGAAAGTATTACATCTGAGTTGGATGGTCTTTTTTGTGTCATTTTTTGTATGGTTTAACCATGCCCCTTTACTAGGTGCAATTGCGGGTTCGCTTGGGATCACCATGGCACAAGTTAAAACGTTACTCATTTTAAATGTAGCGTTAACTATTCCTGCCCGCGTTGTTGTGGGTATGCTAACCGATAAATTTGGTCCGCGTATTGTTTATTCAGCATTACTTATTACCTGTAGCATTCCGTGTTTTATGTTTGCTATGGCAACTACATTTGAACAAGCAGCGCTGGCGCGTTTTGCTTTAGGCTTTATTGGTGCTGGCTTTGTTGTGGGCATTCGAATGGTGAGTGAATGGTTTCCTGCTAATGAGTTGGGTATAGCGGAAGGTATTTATGGCGGCTGGGGTAATTTTGGTTCAGCAGCTGCGGCTATGTTATTGCCAATTATTGCACTAATGTTTGGCGGCGAAGATGGCTGGCGTTATGCAGTAGGCTTAACCGGTGTATTAAGCGTTATATTTGGTGTTATTTGGTACTTAAATGTAACCGATACGCCAAAAGGCGGTACATACTTTAAGCCTAAAAAAGTAGGCGCAATGGAAGTAACCAGTAAAGGCGACTTTGTATTACTGCTTATTATGAAAATCCCTATGTACGGCGCATTAGCATTACTTACTTGGAAGCTTTCGCCAACCGGTGCTAACTTAATTTCGGCTAATTTTGTACTTGCTGTGTATGCTTTTTTAGTTCTACTTTATATTTACGAAGTGTATAAAACCTTTGACGTAAATGGTCATATTTTTAAAGAGCCAGTACCTGAGTCGCATCGTTATGAGTTTAAACAAGTGGCTGTTTTAAATGTTTTATATTTTACAACTTTTGGTTCTGAGCTTGCGGTTGTATCTATGTTGCCACTGTTTTTTATGGATGTGTTTGGTCTTGATATGGTGTACGCGGGTATTTTAGCCTCTGCTTACGCATTTATGAACTTAGCATCTCGCCCTGGTGGCGGTTGGATTTCAGATAAATTGGGTCGCCGTATAACACTTATTGTACTTACGACAGGTCTTGCTGTTGGTTATTTTGTAATGGGCTTGGTTGATGCATCGTGGCCTTTATGGCTTGCTGTTGTAGCTGCTATGGCATGTTCGTTCTTTGTGCAAGCAGGTGAGGGCGCTGTATTTGCCGCAGTACCGCTAATTAAACGTCGTTTAACTGGGCAAATTGCAGGTATGACAGGCGCTTACGGTAATGTAGGCGCAGTAGTTTACTTAACGGCATTATCACTTGTTGATTATAAAACCTTCTTTTTCATTATTGCGGGTAGTGCATTACTTGGCTTAGGCGCGCTGTTTTTTATGAAAGAACCAGATGGACATATTACCGAAGTAAATGAAGACGGCACCGTTGAACTTATTTCAGTGACTTAAGGCATTATTGACGATGTTTGATGAAACACTCCAAGCTAAAGCGTTAAAAAATGAACTCAACGTTTCATTTGGCGGGCACAGCGCTAAAGGGCTAAAAGCAGAAAACCAAGATGCGTTTGCAGCCCTTAATACCAAAGCGCAAGAAAAAGAGTCTAAAGGCGTTATTGCCTGTTTAGCCGATGGGTGTTCATCAGCAAAAAATGCGAAACAAGCGTCTCAACTTTCGGTCACTCATTTTATAAATGAGTATTTAAATACCCCCGAAAGTTGGGCAGTTAAAAAGTCAGTGTCGAAGGTGTTAGCAAGTTTAAATCAGTGGCTGTATTCGCAATCGGTTAATTACAATCATCTTGGTCAGCGCCAAGCTGATTGGATGACCACTTTTACAGCACTTATTTTAAAGTCGGCAACGGGTTATATATTTCACTTAGGTGATACGCGTATTACTCGCTTGCGAGAAAATAAAATAGAGGCAATAACACGGGATCACAAAGTAAACGATACGCTAACGCGTGCACTTGGCGCACAACTTCATCAAGAAATAGATGTATACGAAGTTGACCTAAAAGCAGACGATATTTATATATTAACCTGCGATGGCGTACACGATGTGCTTCCAAGTAGTGATATAGCTAAATTAATTAACGAGCACGCTAATTTAGAAAATGCAGCTAAAGCAATTACCGAACTTGCATTAGCGCGAGGCAGTGACGACAACGTAAGTTGCTTACTGGTAAAAGTAGAAAATATTGCCGAGCAAAAGTTAGATGAGCTTTATCATTCGCTAACACGACGAAAAATTCCACCTGCGCTTAATGTTGGACAAAAAATTGATGACTACACGGTTATTCGTAAATTGCATGCCAGTAGTCGCTCGCATATTTATTTAGTGCAACAAGCGCCCGATATACCGCCAGTGGTTTTAAAAGCACCTTCGGTTAATTTTGAAGACGATGTGCACTACCTTCAAGGCTTTATAAGAGAAGGTTGGGTAGGGCAACGTATAAACCATTTAAACGTGATGAAAGTACTGAGTACGCAATCGCAAAGTCGTTTTTTGTATCATATTTGTGAGTACATGGACGGGCAAACGCTCAGTGATTGGAAGCACGACGTGCCGCACCCAGAAATAACTCAAGTACGCAGTATTATTGAACAAATAGTACATTCACTAAGGGCGTTTCAGCGACTCGATATGGTACATCGCGATTTAAAACTCGATAATGTAATGATAGATGCGCACGGAAAAGTAACGCTCATTGATTACGGCACAGTAAGTGTTGCAGCTATGGACGAGTCGGTTAAACAAATTGCGGATGATTGCCCACAAGGTACTGCCGACTACACCGCACCCGAAACACTTATTACTATGCACGCCGATTTTAAAAGTGATTTGTTTTCACTTGGCGTTATTGCATACGAGTTATTGTGCTCAAAATTACCTTACAAACCACTGCCACTTAACCACGTAGCGCCAAAAGATTACAGCCATTGGCACTACACAAGTATTCGTAAATACAGAGCCGATATTCCGTTTTGGTTAGATCAAGCCCTTATGAAGGCGCTTGCACCTAAACCCGAGCTCAGATACCAAGCTTTTTCTGAGTTTATAAACGATATCAACAAACCTAACCCTTATTTAGAAAGTACCGCCAATAAAAGCTCAATACTAAAACGCGATCCAGTGATGGTCTGGAAATGTATTTCGCTGTGTTTATTTATTGCTTTGGTGTGTGTATTAATAATTAAAACGTAGAGAACCAAAATGCTTAACTATAAGAACAACTTACCTATTATTTTTATACTGGGTTGCTTCACTGCGCCTTCAATAAGCTTTGCTGCGCAAACTGATCTTGATTTTAGACTGCGTTTTGAAAGCGTTGATCAAAACAATGCCTTAAAAGATGCAAGCGGCTTAACACTTAGAACCCGCTTAACGCATCAAACAGACGAGGTTAATGGTTTTTCAGCCCTTATTGAAGTAGAAGACACTCGCAGCCTATTGGGCGTAGATGATTACAACAATACGGTGGGGAAAAACACTAATTACTCTGTTATTGCAGACCCAGAAAGCACTGAGATAGACCAAGGTTTTGTTAAATATGCCCGCGATGGCTTATCGCTAAAAGTAGGGCGTCAAGTAATTGCACTTGATGGGCAGCGCTTTGTTGGGCATGTAGGCTGGCGTCAAGATAGGCAAACATTTGATGCAGCAACTATCAACTACGCATTTAATAACATAGATTTACAATACAGTTATTTAAACAAACGTAACCGTATATTTGCTGACGATAAAGACATTAAATCGTCCGATCATCTAATTAATGCCAGCTTTAAAACAGACTACGGTAAAGTGGTTTTATACAGTTACTTATTAAGTGACGATGCACTACAAGACGACAGTTTAGACACTTATGGCCTTTCTTTTAACGGTAATAAAACTCTAAACGACATAACGTTTTATTACAAAGCGGAGTATGCAACGCAGTCTGCTTCAACAAGTGTGAGTGATTTTGATGCAGACTACTATGCACTTGAAGGAGGTGTTGATATTAATGGGTTTGGCAGTGAGTCCATAACATTAAAAGCTGGCATCGAATCACTAGGCTCTGACAGCGGCGATTACGGGTTTGCAGCACCGCTTGCCACAATGCATAAATTTAATGGTTGGGCAGATATGTTTTTGAGCACACCCACACAAGGTTTGGATGACACATACATAAGCTTAAACGGTAAAGCATTTGACGGTAAATGGCTGGTGGCATATCACAGTTTTGATGCCAATGAGCAATCAAATGGGGTTGACGATTTAGGTCGTGAGCTAAACGTACAATACATTAAACCTATTAATAAAACCTACTCTGTGGGTGCTAAATACGCTGATTACTCAGCGGGCGATACCGCTGCTAATAAAGTCGATACCCAAAAATTGTGGGTATGGATGAGCGCTAAATTTTAATTTTTTGCATTTTTCCCCTTAATTTAAAATGATACTTGTGATTACTCGGTTCTATTAACGCGTATTACCTTTGTGAATATGGGTAAATGCGTTAATAAAAACCGAATAATTTACTTTTATACGGTTTTAGGCTGGGCGGCGAAGCCTATGAAGTGTAGTTACTTTTTTGTAAATAACCGACAACGCTGCATAAATGTTAAACACGCCCAAGTAAAATAATACAGGAGAAGTTACTCAGCCCATTAAGTACAAATATTTATACCGCAGTTAAATAGCCTCACTTGACGAGCCTTCATCCAAAAAAACAATATTACTAAATCACCATAATACGATTGTGATTGTTTGGTCTATTTGAATCCTCGGCCCATTATTACACATAACAAAAGTTTCTTTTTGTTTCACACTGCCTTTACCTTTCATTATCTTTCAATTAGTATGGATTTAACATGTTTTATGTTAATTTATTTAATCATTGGGGAAATATATGAAATCTATAACTACATCACGTATTTTTATACTCTTCGCTATTTTATTCTTTTCTACAATCGGCATAACAGAAAAAGTACACGCACAATCAGAAGATAAACAAAGCCATATTTTTGAGAAACTTAACAATGGATTAGCAAAAACACCTCCTATGGGGTGGAGTAGCTGGAATCAATTTGGTGTTGAAATAAATGAGAAACTTATTATTGAAACAATAGATGCAATGGTAAGTAATGGAATGCGAGACGCTGGATACATTTACGTTAACCTCGATGATGGGTGGCAGCAAGATAAAGGAAAACGTCAAAATAAAGCCTTAGATTACGATAAAGAAAAATTTCCAAGAGGAATAACGTTTTTATCTGAATATGCACATAAAAATGGCATGAAGCTAGGCATCTACTCTGGACCAGGTGAAACGACATGCGCTGGGTTTTCTGGAAGTTTGGGCTATGAGAAACAAGATGCAGATATGTTCGCTTCATGGAATGTTGATCATTTAAAGTACGACAGTTGTTGCTCTCATAAAGATGCGAGTAAACAAGAATTAAAAGAAATTTTTTATAAAATGTCTAAACCATTAATTGATAACCCTAAAGATATTGTATTACATGCATGTCATTGTGGATGGGAAGATATTTGGGAATGGGCAGGTGATATAGGCGCAAATCACTGGAGAATAGGTCAAGATATATCGGATGATTTTGATTACTCAGAGAATAGAGAAGATTACTATTTTGATGTTCTTGACATGCTCGATAGAGGCGATGGCTTAGAAGAATTTAATAAGCCTGGGCAGTGGAATGATTTTGACATGTTAGTGGTAGGTCTCAATGGCGAGAGTAAAGAGCTTGTGGGTGCTGGTGCATCGAATATTGAATACCGTGCGCACTTTAGTTTGTGGTCTATTTTAGCAACGCCGTTATTAACTGGCACAGATGTCAGAAACTTAGATGCTTACACTTTAGAAACCCTGACAAATAAAGAAGTAATTGCTTTGAATCAAGATCCTCTTGGGAAACAAGCAAAAACAGTTAAAAAAACGGGTAAGATACATGTTTTAGCAAAACCAATGTCAGATGGTAGTTGGGCAGTAGCTATGTTGAATCGTGGAAGTGAAACCCAAAAAATATCAATTGATTGGAAGCAAGATCTTGGTCTTGATTGGGATGAAGTACATGTACGTGATTTATGGAAACATAAAGATATGGGGTCATTCTCAACAAATTACGATGATGAGGTTATTTCACATCAAGCAGTTGTGCTAAGAATTTATCCTGGTAAGTAAAATTAGCATAAATATCTTTATTATAATTAGTGTGAATAATTGTATAGCGGCGTATATACGCCGCTATATAAGAGCGGTTTTATAGCTCTAATTGGTAATTTCTAATATAGCTCGCATCTGTTTTATATTAGAAATTTCATGCGTATTAATATACCCGTTTAAATAAAGTTATCGCGCAAAAAAGCTAATAAAAATCAACTGCTCACACTTACCATCTTCCAATTAAACTAAGCCTGAAGTGGAATTTAATTTATTAATTCCACATTACAATGCTGCCCGTCCCCAAAGTGTTTTAAAATATTTTTACTGCGTAACAAATTGGTGCATACAATGCTATTTTGTGGTGCTTTACAAACACTCCGCATACATTAACTCATTGATAATTAATGTTAATATATGCATGGCTTGCATATTGCTTTAACAAAGTTATAACAAATAACTAGACTTAAGTTTAGCTATAAGTAAAGCAATGTCGGTTTAAGGTGAGTAAATGCTAAGCAAGCAGCGTGTTGTAGTGGTAGGGAACGGAATGGTGGGGCATCATTTTGTGCAGCAGCTGGTTTCTCAAAATCAGGGTGATAACCCATTTGAAATTACGGTATTAAGTGGAGAAGACCGCTTAGCGTATGACCGCGTGCAACTATCGTCTTTTTTTAAAGGTAAAACCGCAGACGACCTCGCTCTTACATGCAATAAAACCTATGACGATTGGCAAGTACGCTTTCATACTCTCTCTAAAGTGGTTGATATAAATCGTGATTCGCAAACTGTAAAGACCGCTAAAGGGGAGCTGTTTGAATACGACAAGCTGGTGCTTGCTACCGGCTCATTCCCATTTGTGCCGCCTATTCCTGGTAAAGATCGCGAGCATTGCCTTGTGTATCGGACCATTAACGATTTACACGCAATAAAAAACTCAGCCCACGGTAGTAAAGTAGGCGTGGTAATTGGTGGCGGTTTACTGGGTCTTGAGGCTGCAAACGCATTAAAGCAATTGGGTTTACAGACTCACGTAATAGAATTTGCACCGCAACTTATGGGTGTACAAGTTGATGCGGGGGGCGGTCGGTTACTAAAAAACAAAATTACAGATTTGGGCGTTACTGTGCATACATCGGTAGCGACTGAGGAAATAGTAGAAGGTAAAAGTTGCCGTTACAAAATGTGTTTTAAAGGCGGTAAAACCCTTGAAACCGACATGATTGTATTTTCTGCTGGGATTCGCCCTTATGATAATTTAGCCCGCGAGTTTAATTTAGAGTTAGGTGAGCGCGGCGGTATTGTAATTAATAACCACTGCCAAACGAGCGACAAAAACATATACGCGATTGGCGAATGTGCACTGTGGAATAATTTTATTTTTGGCTTAGTGGCACCTGGTTATGCCATGGCTAAAATAGCGGTTGGACATATTTTGCAAGAGACCCAGCAAAGTACTGGCTTAGACAATAAAGCCGATGAATTTAGCGGTGCCGATATGAGCACTAAGCTTAAATTAATGGGTGTTGAAGTGGGCTCTATTGGCGATGCGCATGCACGCAGCGAAGGCGCAATAAGCTATTATTTTGAGGATCAACCCAATGGCATTTATAAAAAAGTAGTCACTAATTCACAAAGTAATAAGCTGATTGGCGCCGTACTTGTTGGCGATACCAGCGATTACGATAATTTACTGCAATATCATTTAAACGACATTGAACTTACCACCGCTCCCGAAGCGCTCATTATGCCCCTTGCTGGCGACATAGCAGAGCTAAGCGCCGATGACTTGCCTGATGACGCTATTATTTGCGCTTGTCATAAAGTAACTAAACACACCATTGAACAAACAGTCG
Organism: Pseudoalteromonas sp. SWXJZ94C; assembly: GCF_015864385.1. NCBI lineage: Bacteria > Pseudomonadati > Pseudomonadota > Gammaproteobacteria > Alteromonadales > Pseudoalteromonadaceae > Pseudoalteromonas > Pseudoalteromonas sp. SWXJZ94C. The sequence goes on along the minus strand of NZ_JADYXF010000003.1, from coordinate 79,917 downwards.
CTAAAGGCTGCATAGATTTGGCAAGTGTGCAGCAAAGCACCAAAGCCAGTACAGGCTGTGGAGGTTGTGAAAAGCTCGTTCAAAACGTAATAAACAGCGCCCTCGCTAAAGCAAGTAACACTATTAACGTAGTTACTCTTAATGAGCCTGTTAAACAGCCCGCATAAATTAAAGCACACTAAAAGAGAGCAGTATGGCAACCGCAAACACGTCACCAACTATAAATAAAACGAGTTTAAAACAAACAACATGTGCTTACTGTGGTGTAGGGTGTGGTGTTGATATTTCACTTTTTAATAATGTGCCAACCAAGCTTGAAGGCATGCGAGAGCATCCCGCAAACTTTGGTCGTTTATGTGTAAAAGGCACGCATTTGCTCGACACAACAGGCAGTGATAATCGCTTAACGTCGCCTCTTATTAATAATAAAGCAGCCACGTGGGATGAAGCCACCGACCATGTTGCCAATAAATTTAACGACATAATACAAAAGCACGGACCCGATGCGGTGGCTTTTTATGTATCGGGGCAGTTACTTACTGAAGATTACTACATCGCGAATAAATTAATGAAAGGCTACATAGGCTCAGGCAATATTGATACAAATTCGCGCCTGTGTATGTCATCTGCTGTGGCAGGTTATAAACGCGCTTTTGGTGAAGACGTAGTGCCGTGTACCTACGAGGATTTAGAGCAAACTGAGTTACTTATTTTAATTGGCTCTAATGCAGCGTGGACTCATCCGGTTTTGTATCAGCGAATGGAGCGTGCAAAGCAGCTTAACCCAAATATGAAAGTAGTGGTTATTGATCCGCGTAAAACCGACACCGCTGAGCTTGCCGACACATTTTTAAATATAAAACCAGGCAGTGACGCCGCACTTTATAACGGCTTACTTAATTATTTAAATGAGCATAACCACCTCGATGCGCAATTTATTGCTCAGCACACAAACGGCTTTGAAAGCGCACTGCAAGAGGCAACAAAATGGAGCTGTGAGGCTGTTAGCGACTTTTGCGATATAGCAATTGAGCAAGTTACTGAGTTTTACGCGCTATTTGCTAACAGCCCAAGTGCGATTAGCTTTTATTCAATGGGTATAAATCAGTCAAGCTCGGGTGTAGATAAATGCAACGCCATTATTAATGCGCATTTAGCCTCAGGTAAATTACTTAAGCCAGGCAGTGGTCCGTTTTCGATTACGGGGCAACCCAATGCGATGGGTGGGCGCGAAGTAGGTGGTTTGGCTAATCAGTTAGCGGCGCATTTAGATATTGAAAACGAAGCGCATCAATCACTTGTGCAACGTTTTTGGCTCTCGCCAACTATTGCTAAAAAAGCAGGCAGCAATGCCATCGATATGTTTGATGAAATAGCCGCAGGTAAAATAAAAGCAGTGTGGATAATGGCAACAAACCCAATGGTGAGCTTGCCCAATAACGCCGCTATTAAAAAGGCATTAGAGACCTGCGAGCTGGTAGTTGTATCTGACTGTATTGCAAAAAGTGATACATTAAAATTTGCCGATGTTGCTTTTCCATCAACCGGATGGGGCGAAAAAAACGGCACAGTAACCAACTCAGAGCGCAGAATATCAAGGCAGCGCCCGTTAGTAGCGCCTTATTCAGGAGCTAAAAACGATTGGCAAATTATGTGCGATGTTGCTAAAAAAATGGGCTTTGAAGGGTTTGATTTTACAGACCCAAGTGGCATTTTTGAAGAATGGGCACAATTAACCGATTTTGAAAATAACGGCAGCCGATTGTTAAACCTCTCAGGTTTAGTTGGGCTCACACAAAATCAGTATGATAATTTAAAACCCATTATGTGGCCTGTTGTTAAAAACGAGCCTTATAAAAACGGTCAGGTTTTTACAGATAACCAATTTAGCACCGCTGATAAAAAAGCGCGTTTTATACCCATAACGCCGAAATTACCTGTGCAAAAAACATCAAGTGATTACCCGTTTGTAATGAACTCGGGTCGTATACGAGACCAATGGCATACTATGAGCCGCACGGGTAAAAGCACTGCGCTTTCATCGCATATTACACGCCCGTACATTGAAATTAATCCGCTTGATGCCAGTAAATTAGCAATAAAACAAAACGATTTAATAAGTGCGATTGCCCAAACTGGGCAGGTTACCGCGCATGCAAAAGTAACCGATGCCGTGCGAAAAGGTGAATGCTTTATGCCTATTCATTGGAACAAGCAATTTGCGTCATCAGCAACAGTAAGTGGGTTGTATCAATCGGTAGTTGACCCTCTATCTGGTCAGGCTGAGTGCAAACACGGCGCTGTTAATATAGTTAAAGCACCCTTTGTGCAATATATGCAGCTGTTTGCTAAAAACGAACTTGTTATAGACAGTGATTTTTGGCTCAAAGTTAATGCAAGTAATTGCTTTAATTACCAATTGGCACTTAATGAACCACAAAGTGATTTATTGTATTACTGCCAAACCTTAACCGGTTTACAAGGGCTGTGGTCGGCTATGAATACGGCAAAAGCCATGCATGTGCAGTGTATTCAAAACGATCAATTAGCGTTTGTTGGTATTATTTCTAATGAGCAAAAAGAAATATCACTTGAGTGGATAAACCATTTATTTGCAGAGCCATTACTGACCTTTACACAGTTGCAGTCTTTGCTTTATGCAACTCCCGATGAAGAATTTACCCAAGGTGCACAAGTGTGTAGCTGCTTTAAAGTAAGAGAGCAGCCAATTATAAACGCCATTAAAAACGGTGCAAACACAGTCGAGCAATTGGGGTCTGAACTTAAATGTGGGACGAACTGCGGTTCGTGTAAAACACAATTAAGCCAATTAATAAAACAACATTACAAAGCAGGTTCTAGCAGCATTGATGTTGCGGTTGTAATGTAAAGAAAAAAGGAAGCATATGCTTAATGATCAATTTGGTCGGCAGTTTAACTATTTGCGCCTCTCAATAACCGATGTATGTAATTTTAGTTGTAGTTATTGTTTACCAAACGGGTATCAGTGCGATACGCCGCGTAATTTTTTAAATAAAAACGAAATTAGCACGTTAGTAAATGCGTTTGCAGAGTTAGGTACCAAAAAAGTGCGTATTACAGGTGGCGAACCATGCTTACGAAACGACGTAACCGATATTATAAAACTCTGTAAAAATACACCTGGCATTGAAAAAGTAGCCATTACTACCAACGGGTTTAATTTATTAAAGAAAATTGATGAATTTGCTGAAGCAGGGCTTGATGCGCTTAATGTCAGTATTGATAGTTTAAATCCGAGTATGTTTAAACTCATAACAGGGCACGACAAACTTAACCTTATTTTAAAAGGGATTGAACGCGCGGTAGAGCTGGGCATAAAAGATATAAAAATAAATGCAGTGCTTGCCAAGCAGTTTAATAAAAACCAATTGAAGGATTTTTTAGCGTGGGTAAAACACCACAAAGTTACGGTGCGCTTTATAGAATTAATGGAAACAGGTGACGGCGCAACTTTTTTTGAAGAAAACCACTTAAGTGGGCAAACGGTTAAAGCCCAATTACTCGACCAAGGTTGGTTACAAGTTGTTAGGGGGAAACTAAACGGACCCGCTGAGGAATTTTGTCATCCTGATTACGATGGTCGTATTGGTTTAATAATGCCGTACAGTAAAGATTTTTGTAAAAGCTGTAATCGCTTAAGGGTGTCGGCGTTGGGTAAATTACACTTATGCTTGTTTGCCGAGCAAGGTATAGATTTACGCGAACTACTCAACGAGGATGATACTGCAGCGACCGTAAAGGCAATTCGAGCTGCTATGGGCAATAAAGAAATAAGCCATGAGCTAGATAAACGCTTAACAGGTGCGACAACTCACTTAGCTATGTTAGGTGGCTAACATGGGAGTTGATGTGAATAGTCATATAGAAGCTGATATAAAATCTAATATAAAAGCTAAGCGAGATTTTACAGGCGTTGTACTTGCTGGTGGTAAGTCATCAAGAATGGGCACAGACAAAGCCGATTTAGTTTTAAAAAATAAAACGCTATTGCACAATGCGTGTGATTTATTAAAAGAGGCAGGCGCTAAAAATATACTAATAAGCCGCAACGTTACAAATCCAGTCAAGTCATCGAGCCATTATTCGCCGAGCGATTATCCCTCAGAAAAGTACGTTAAAGATATATACCCAAATAGTGGACCCCTTGGCGGAATTTACTCAACATTAATAGCCACTGAGCACGATTTACTTATTACTGCGGTAGATATGCCTCTACTTACGAGTAGTTTGTTAAGCACAATAGTGCTGGCTTCTCAGACAAATAACGTACAAAGTGTGAGCAATCAATTAAATCAGTCACAAATACATGCTTGGCACTTTGAAAATGAACCACTACCGCTGTATATTCGTAATACAAGCAGTGTAAAAAATCATTTAAAACACATACTCACAAACGCAAACAGTCATAAATCAATAAAACAGTTTACCCAAAGCATTGGTGTGCAAACGCTTTTATGTAATAAAGCGCATGCATTAATAAACACCAATACACCGGCGCAATTTAAAGCTGTAAATGAGCATTTTGACCTAAGCATTAACCAATTGAGAAGAACATTATGAGCCACACAAGCGATACACAAATACCTTTAAACATTGCCGTACTTACAGTAAGCGACACGCGCGATGCGATTACCGATACTTCTGGTCATTACTTAATTAAAGCGCTAACTGAGGCGGGTCATCACTTAGCGGATAAAGAAATTGTAAAAGATGATGTTTACCAAATGCGCGCTATTGCATCGCAGTGGATAGCCGACGACACCATTCACGCTATTTTAGTGACTGGTGGTACAGGATTTACCGAACGTGATTCAACACCTGAGGCATTTGCGCCGCTGTTTGATAAAAGCGTAGACGGCTTTGGTGAGCTATTTAGACATATATCGTACGGTGAAATTGGTAACTCAACTATTCAATCTCGTGCACTTGCGGGACTTGCTAACAACACCGTTATTTTTTGTATGCCAGGCTCTACAGGCGCATGTAAAACAGCGTGGACAGGCATTATAAAAGATCAACTTAACTCAATGCATAAACCGTGTAACTTTGCACCGCACATTACCATTGGTAAAAAGTGTGAATCGCGTGAGCAATAGTATGTTAAGCCACGTTGACGAAAACGGCCAAGCTAATATGGTTGATGTATCGCTCAAAGACGTAACCTTGCGTGATGCCTCAGCTGAAGCATTTATTAGCATGAGTAAGCTTGCTTTTGAGCAAGTAATGCTTAATCAAAACAAAAAGGGTGATGTGTTAGGCGTGGCACGTATTGCGGGTATTCAAGGCGCTAAAAAGTGCGCCGATTTAATTCCGCTTTGTCATCCGCTTGCACTTACTAAAGTAGCTGTTGATTTTGAACTTGATGAAGCAAACAGCCAAATTAAAATAACCAGCTACTGCAAACTTACCGGTAAAACTGGCGTAGAAATGGAAGCGTTAACAGCGGTATCTGTTGCTGCGCTTACTTTGTTTGATATGTGTAAAGCAGCCGACCCACTAATGGAAATTAGCGGCATGCGCGTTACTCAAAAAGCAGGGGGCAAAAATGGTAGTTGGCAACGCGATTAATCCAAACGATGCAATATCTAGCGCCGGAAAAGTAGAGTTATTGTTTTTTGGGCAACTAAAAGAGCGCTTGAAGTGCAGTAAATTAAGCCTTGAGATTACGCAGCCGCTTACTATTTCAGAACTTAAATTAAAATTAGTGAGCCAATACCCGCATTGGCAACCGTGGCTGGAGGAGCGTGAGCTACTTGCAGCGCTTAACCAAACTATGTCATCAAGCGACGAAATAGTGAAAGCAGGGGATGAGCTTGCCTTTTTCCCGCCGGTTACAGGTGGCTAATGAGCATACATATTCAAGTACAAACCGATGGTTTTAATGTAGGTAACGAGCACAATACGCTTTGTAGTAATAATAAAAGCGATGGCGCTGTTGTCACCTTTACAGGATTGGTAAGAGAGTTCAGCAGTGGCGATAATGTTATTGCACTTGAGCTTGAGCACTACCCTGGTATGACCGAGCAACTTCTTAAATCTATTGCAGAGCAAGCACAAACTCGCTGGCAACTGGCGAGAATATGCATTATTCATCGCGTTGGTTACTTAGCACTTGGCGAGCAAATTGTATTTGTAGGTGTGACCAGCCGCCATCGCCAAGCCGCGTTCGAAGGCGCACAATTTATAATGGATTATTTAAAAAACCACGCCACGTTTTGGAAAAAAGAGCATTTTAAAGACTCATCAAATTGGGTTGAGTTTAAACAAAGTGACAAACAAGCGCTGGGTAAATGGGAAGGGTGATAAAAACATTTAATTATTTACGTTCAGTAAAGGCTTTACAGCTCGATAATAAATAACTTATGTAACTCTTAGTTTGCGTGTAAAGCCTGCGTTTTTCGTGTTATAAATCAGCAATGTTAGATTGTTAGCTCGACCCAAGTCTGGAAGACATATGCGCACATCAAAAATGTTATATTTTACAATATTATTACTTGTTCTACTTTCAGCTTTTCTTGCTGTATGGGTATATGATTTAAAAGAAGGTAAAGATTTACTAAGCTTTACCATATCAACAGTAAGCTTTTGTATAGCCGTATTAGCTTTATTTATTACTGTTAGAACATATACATCAATTGATAGTGTAAATAACATTAGCAAAATGGAAGGTAACATTTTAGATAATGAAAATTACGTAACCTCACTTCCAGAGTTAATTAATCAGTTTAAGTCCCAAGATGAAAATACACTAGAGAAAGAAATTTTTGACTCTATTGAGCATAAACTAAAAAAAGAATCAGAAACCGCCGTTCTTTTTGCCGATACCCTGCAATATATAATTGACCTAATTGTTTTATTTCCAGCTGTTTTTAATGCATCAGAAACTAACAAAGTACTTTATAAAAAGCGTATGGATACAATTTTGTCAGAAGTTGATAGGCGCTGTGAAATATTACACTCGGTGAGTAAAGGTAATTCAATTCAAATAACGGAAACAATAAAGCTATTTAAAGCTGTTGTGTCTTACCAAAATTTTGTAGCTGATGATAATTTTAATATTCATGCAGACTTACTTCATGTGAGAGGTCCAATTCTTCGTAATCCAGTTACAAAAACCATTTACCATAATTACCTAGGTTTGTATTACAACAAAAAAGGCATGTATTTATTACGAGAGTCGCTAAATATGAACTCTGTAGATATTTTGTCGATTGATGGTTTAGAGTTGGCTCAAAAAAATATTAATACTATAGAGCCATCAATACTTGAAGAAGTAAGTATGTATCTTAAATCTGCCGCTGAGCAGTTTGATAAAGCACTTAGAGTATCTAGCGAAGATGTTATGTGGCCTGGTTTTATTAATTACAATAAAGCTCGAACGGTGTATTTTTTAGCTTTACTATCAAGTACAGAGCTTAATTGGTTAGATATTCTCGACGAAGCAATAGAGTCTCGCAGCAGGTTAAACCGATTAATTGACGAAATTTTGATGATAGACAGATCAAAACCAGACGATATAGTCAGTACACATTTAAGAGAATTTTTTCTGTATCAAGAAGAGTTAGCACGTACAGTGAAATTAAATCTTTTACTGTCGGATAATTTAACCAGACAAAATAATGCGCCTATTTTATATAAAGGGATTAATATCTCTGATATCTCAAACGAAAAGCTCGCGGATTTATTTGTTCCGATACAAAAGTTTTCTACAGTAAGTACTTATCAAGAAAAAATTATAAACAGACTAAAGGAATAATCCGATTTTACGAATTTATAAGTTTAAATAAAGTAGAGTTTAGGGTTTCTGTAAATAGTGGGTATAACCTTTGCTATTATAAATATACAAAATAAGAATATAGTAAATAAGAATTATAAAAAATAAAAAAATCTTAAATATTTCACTTAATATCCTACATATTTAAGATGTTGAATAGAAAAATAGTTACTGATAAAATGCAGCCGATTGATTAAAGATAGTGTTACAGGCAATAATTAAATCTTACATTTAAGATTTAATAATGGAAATTTAATTACATAGGATGTCATTATGAATACCCTTCTATCTATACTGCTTATCACGGCTCCATCATTAGTATTTGCAGCCGATTCAGCGACAGAGGAAACATGTAAAGTAAGAGATGTTGCATCACTTAATTACATGGAAAATATAAAATCTTCTGAAGATGTTGATGTAGGTGCTATATACCAAGAAAAAACGGAACAGTTATTAGCTTTTGCTAAAACTTATAAATTAGAAGACTTTAAAATTATAAACCAAGATGCATCTGTTAGTTCTAATTGCTGTGGTAACTATGGTTCGCAATTAAATATGAGCTACTCTGTATCTTATAAGCCTAGCTATAGCGCTTTTACTGCACTTCATAAGCATAGTGGTTCAGGAATAATATCGACTTATCGAGTTGGTTTAGAATCTTGCGCAAACGATTAACAGAGCTGTCTATATAATAGTTTACTGAGTTAATCAGTAAACTATTTAATTAAAGCTTTAGCTCCCAGCCATCATTTTTTAAAAAATATTGTTGCAAAAGATTTATTAAGCTTTGAAGAACCGGACCCGATGCTTGGCTCCTCGAAACCACGCATCCTACGGGAGTTAGCCAGCCGCCTTGTTCATGTGTAACGGGCAGTGTTATAACTTCACTTTGATTTAAATGCTTTTGAATTGCCATCTCTGGTACAAGTGCCCAGCCAATTCCTTGGGTTACTAGGTCGACAAGCGTCTGATGTGTATTTGCATACCAAACCCTAGAGCTGATTGCGTAGCTAAACCATAACTCTTTTTGATTAAGGCTGCGATGAACACATTGCCTATGGGCTTTTAAATCACTGCTTGTTACAGATTTTAGCGTTGCAAGCGGATGCACTGGTGATGAAATCGTTAAAAACCGAGCTTGCCCTAATAGAAAAAAATCCATATCTACCTTTAGTTCGCCATCACTATATATGATACCTAATTGTGCTTTCCCTGTTTTTACCAGATTTTCTATATCGTATGTTGTTGCAGATATTATCTCAAAGTTAGTAACAGGGAACTGATCAGCAAGTGGGGTAATCACTTTTAAAATATCTTGATTAGTTAGGCTTTCATCTATAGCTATAATTACTTCATGTTCATAATTTTGTGCTAATGCATCCACTTTTTGATCAAAATATTTTTGCTGATGAAGTATAGAGTATGCAATTGGTAACAATGCTTTACCGTTACTTGTTAAGTTGGGTGTATTTTTATTACGGGTAAACAATGTTTGATTAATCGCTATTTCAAGATTAGAAATAGCTTGGCTAATTCCCGATTGTGCGCGGTTTAGCTTTCGGGCTGTTGCCGAAAAAGATCCTGTTTCTACCACTGTTACAAAAATTTTTAGTTGCTCAAAACTATACATACCATTTAACTTAAAAATGAGTAATTATTCACCCATCTTATCACTAAAGGTGATGGCTGCTAACTTTGCAGATAATTAAATTATGTCATGATGATTTCTTTAATTATTTGGCATAAAGAGGTTGGTTATGAGTTCAAAGATGGGGGCGTTGGAGCGGGTATTACAGGCTATTTTATTTGAGGTATTAGCGGTAACGTTATCGATTATTGGTTTGGCTGTATTTACAGATCATGCAATATCGGCTTTATCGGGCACCATGATTATAATTGCAACCATTGCGATGTGTTGGAATTTTATTTTTAATTGCTTTTTTGACAAAGTAGCAACTGGTGCAAAAGAGAAGCGCTCATTATTATTTCGTATTTTTCATGTGCTTTTATTTCAAGGAGGATTACTCGTTTTTACCATTCCTGTAATGGCGTACATTTTAAACGTTGGCTTATGGGAAGCATTAATAATGGATATAGGCGTAACTTTTTTTATTACAGTTTACGCATTTGCTTTTAACTTAATCTATGATCATGTGCGAGCTAGTATTTTACAATCAAAAAAATTAGTACATACAAATTTGATTGATAGTTAGTAGAGCTTAATTAACTTAACTTTAGTTGTTTAAATTACCTAAAATATGATTTTATAAATCGTATTTACGTATTCATCTATACTAGTAAAATTTTTTAGATGCCACTTACCACGCATGAAAGAATCATGATGAGTGTAAGTGGCATGTAGATTTTTAACGGATTAAAATAACCGTCTTTAATTTACTTATTTTCTTGGCTCACCAAATCAGGCATTAAATTAAGCCTGTTATGGATAGCATGATGGATGAAAGATAACTTAGTTCGCACCGCTTGAGTAAGTACAAATGGGTAGGCATCGGCAAGTCCCATGCTGCGATTTAGTGAATTTAGAATGATCGAAAATTCCATCCAAGTATCTAAAATAGCATCAATCGATGTTTGTGAATTAAAGTAATAAGCACTTTGTGGCAATCGAAGCTCGTCTGCTTCATCTAATTCAAACTCATTACCTGTTGTTGAGCCTGTAATTGAAAAGTTTTTGGCTGTTTCTAGCGTATCGATAATATGCATGTAATGCGCCCATGTTTCTGCCCAGTCTTCATAAGGGTGCATAGTAGCGTATTCACTAATAAAGGTTTCATGCCAGTTAGCTGGCGCACCTTGCTTGTAGTGAGTATCGAGCGCTTGCTGGTAATCTAATTCGTCATCACCAAAATATTGCTTACATAAAGTATGTTTTTTTGGTGAATTTGCAATTAGTTGATCAAAATAATAATGACCAAGTTCATGGCGAAAATGACCAAGTAAGGTACGATAACGCTCGCCCATTGCTATTTTAGCTTGTGAGCGTGCTACGTCGTCTGCCTCGGCTAGGTTTATAGTGATATGCCCGCAATCGTGTCCTGTAAATACAACGTCTTGACCTATAATAGGGCTTACAAAGTGATCGCTTACGTTACGGTCTGCTATAAAATCGAAGCTTAATCCGCTTTCAGGTTCTTGAATCGTTGTATTTAAAGGGAGTGATAATGACTTTAATGTATACAAAGCGCGACGTTTTGCTGTTTCCATTTTTTTCCATAATGGAATATGTTCAACAATACTTAAATCGGGCACCGTTTCATTAAAGCGGCACGAAAAACACAGCACTTCGTCTTTATCGGCAACAGGTATAAATGTATCTAAATTAACCATGCCATTGCATACGTGATACTGAGCGTTGTTATCACATTTTTTATAAAAAACGTCAGGCGCTTCTGCTTTGTAAAACAGCCCCGATTGCTCATCGATTTCATACGGTTCAACTTGGTCGAACTCGTCGTCTATACCCACGGTTCTGCCACAAGCCAAACAATGGCTGCTTTCAAAAAATAAAATAAGTTGATCTGTGCAATTACATTTAAATGTTTTCATATGTTACCGAATAAAAAGAGACTGTATAAACCACTTTTAGTTAGCGTTATGCTATTTGAGGATAGTAGTTAAATCCTTTTTAATAGTTCAGACTTTTTAATATTAAATTCATCATCACTCAACGCATTAGAGTCGCGAAGTTGTGCCAGCTTTTCTATAATCTGAAGTGTTTCGTCTACCGAATATTGCGCTATTGTATTATTAACAGGTGCCTCAACTTGGTTTGGTGTTAATGATGCAAAATTCGGCTGCGTTACTTGCTGCGTAAAGTCTTTTTGAGGAGCCGGTGGCGTTTGTCCTGAAATTAATGGCAGGGTATTTACATTAATTGTCCCCCACTGACTGTTAAATGTAAGAGAGGTATTATTGCCTTGCTGTTGGCTGACTCCACCAATATTGTGATCTAGCGTGTCGTATACGCTCACTTGTCCATTTAATTCAACGGCTAAGCGATTAGGGAAAATAGCGTAGCGAATATTATTTTGCGCTCCACTACTGAATGGGCTGCCTAAATTACCTGGCCACCATTGATTGCTGCCAGGCGTTCCTGCAGGAATAACCGGAAATATTTGATTATTATTTAATACATTAGCGAGTTCGTTGCATAAGTTATCAACGGTTGATTTTAAACCGTTGTTAAACATATCGCCAACCATAGTCATCCCGCCACGCATCCACTGGCCAGAACCACCAAGCTCTGGACAATTAAACTGAGCCATAGAGCCACCGCCGTTATTAACGCTTACTAACATGTGTAGTACTGCATCGTGGCTGAGGTTATAACGAGATGCTATACCATTAACTAAGTTTTCACCGACATCCGTTAGCTTTTGCATAAGAAAATATCCTATTAGGTAGATTGGGTTGATTTAAAAAATCTGAAAATACGCTAGTGCTGCATTACCTTTAGCATTGATGATAATGAAAAATTAACAGGTTAGTGGGATGTGTTGGTCTTTCAAATTGGACGTGTTCTGTTTTGTCTGAAATTAAAACACACCGCTGCAAAACTAACCTTTAAAACAAGCATCTTTGTAATAAAAGTTGCTTGTTTTATCTCATCGAGATTGTTAGTTTTGCTGTAACGTAAGCGGTTAAAAATCGATCTAGTATAGCACCGTTACTTACTTTAACAGCAGCTTTATTGTGAACTATTTCTTACTATTTAATGATTATTTTTAATGATTTTTAAACTATAAATAAATACTTTTAATTATACCCGTTTAGCGTTATAAATAACGGAGTAAGTATTTTAAAAAATTAACATTATTTGTTTTATTTCAATATTTTAAATTAACTAGTTTTAATTGTAAGTTATTTTCAAGCACTATTTTGGTGCATTATCTGCACCATTAAAAATCTAAAATTGATGGTATAAATTACACTAAGTTTAATATTTACAGAGTTGGTGTGTTTTTTCTATTAATTTGGTCAAAACCTTTATGCATGGCGTTGCTTTGTGTATGAGTCGGCAAATGGATGAGGAGCACTAATTTATAAGTTTGCTGGTATAAAAATTGCACAAGTTGAATTAGGCCAAGTAATATTTTTTAGCGTTATATTGTGGCTATACATTATTAAAGGGGAATTAATAGATGACAATTACAGTTGGAATTTCGCACCATACTCAGTATAAATACGATCGGTCAGTCAATATGGGACCGCATATATTCCGATTACGTCCAGCGCCACATAGCCGTACAAAAATTAAAAGTTATTCTTTAAAAATAGTTCCAGAAGATCACTATATAAATTGGCAACAAGACCCTTTTGGTAATTACCAAGCGAGGGTGGTGTTTAACAAGCCAACTACCGAATTTAGTTTTACAGTTGATTTGGTCGCCGAACTAACGGTTATTAATCCTTTTGATTTCTTTTTAGAAGATTACGCCGAAAATTTCCCATTTGTTTACGATGCAATTTCAAAGTCAGAACTCACTCCTTATTTAAAAAAACGCAAAGCCAGTCCAAAATTTAAAGAATTAATTGAATCTTTAAACCCTAAAGAGCCGCTTAGAAGCGTTGATTTTTTAGTGGCTGTTAATCAAGCTATTTATGAATTAGTAGGTTATGGCATCCGGCTAGAACCCGGTGTGCAAACGGCAAACGAAACAATAAGTAAAAAAACAGGTTCGTGTCGTGATTCCGCTTGGTTGTTAGTACAACTGTTTCGTCATTTAGGGTTAGCATCTCGATTTGTATCGGGCTACCTAGTACAGCTAACCTCAGATCAAAAATCACTAGATGGTCCAAGTGGTCCAGAAGAAGATTTTACCGATTTGCATGCATGGACCGAAGTGTACATTCCGGGTGCAGGTTGGATAGGGCTTGATCCTACCTCGGGTTTATTTGCTGGTGAAGGTCATATTCCATTGGCGTGTACGCCAGAGCCAAGCTCGGCAGCGCCGGTGACAGGCGGTATAGACGACTGTAAATCTGAGTTTAGCTTTTATAATAAAGTAACGCGTGTACACGAAGACCCACGTGTTACTAAGCCGTATTCTGAGGCGCAGTGGGCAGCAATTAATCGCTTAGGTCAGCACGTTGATAATGTTTACAACGAAGAAAACATACATTTAACCATGGGTGGCGAGCCTACGTTTATTTCTATCGACGATATGGAACATCCTCAGTGGAATACTGACGCCGACGGTAAAGAAAAAAGAATATTAGCTCAAAATTTATTTGTAGAAATGAATAAAGTATACACAAAAGGTGGCTTTACTCATTACGGACAAGGTAAATGGTATCCGGGTGAGCCATTACCACGTTGGCAATACGCATGTTATTGGCGCAAAGATGGTGAACCTTTATGGCAAGATGCCGCGCTATTAGCCGATCCTAATAAAGATTATAAATTTGATCATACCGATACTAAAAAGTTTGCTGATAAACTGTGTGACTCACTGGGTCTTGAAACCAAGGCACTTACTACGGCTTATGAAGATATTTTATATCACATGTGGCAAGAAGCCTCATTACCTACCGAAATAAAGCCAGATCAACCAGAACTTCTCCATGCAATGAGCCGAAAAGGCTTTTTAGCTAAAATGGATAAAGGCATAGAAAAGCCTGTTGGCTATGTTCTACCTTTAAAATGGAACGATAGTAAAAACTGTTGGCAGTCGTGTACGTGGGAGTTTAAACGGGGTCATTGTTTTTTATTGCCGGGTGAATCACCACTTGGTTATCGCCTACCTTTAGACAGCCTTGAGTGGAGCGGCAATATTATTGACCGCGACCCGTTTGATATTCCAGAAAATTTTACCAAAGCTAAAAAGCTTAAAAAGGGCTTTATTGGTAAAGAAATGGTTAAAACTGCGCTTGTAATGGAAGTGAGAGAGGGGTGTTTATATATATTTATGCCACCAACAAGTCATTTTGAACATTACATGGGTTTAATAAGTAGTATAGAGAGTGTAGCAAAAGAACTTAAAATGCCGCTTGTTATTGAAGGCTATAGCCCACCTAAAGATAGCCGCGTAGAAAAATACGCTGTAACGCCAGATCCAGGTGTTATTGAAGTAAATATTCATCCTTCAACATCGTGGGATCAATTAGTCAGTCGAACCACAACGTTATACGGTTTAGCAAAAGAATGCCGATTAGGTACTGATAAGTTTATGGCAGATGGTCGCCATACTGGTACTGGTGGTGGTAACCACGTAACGCTTGGTGGCGAAACACCTGAGCAAAGCCCATTTTTACGCAGACCTGATATTTTAAGAAGTTTTATTACCTATTGGCAGCATCATCCTGGTTTGTCGTATTTATTTTCGGGGCTTTTTATTGGTCCTACAAGCCAAGCGCCGCGAGTGGATGAAGCCCGTGATGAAGTTTTATACGAGCTAGAAATTGCCTTTTCGCATATGCCCGAAGGTGAGGTGCCTGAACCTTGGTTAGTTGATAGGTTACTGCGTAATTTATTGGTGGATTTAACGGGTAATACACACAGGGCAGAATTTTGTATAGATAAGCTCTATTCACCCGACTCAGCCACAGGTCGTTTAGGGATTGTAGAATTTAGAGGCTTTGAAATGCCTCCACATTCACAAATGAGCTTAGTGCAAATGCTACTGTTGCGTACTTTACTTGCTTGGTTTTGGAAAAAACCTTACCACAAGCCATTAATACGTTGGGGTACAGAGTTACACGACAAGTTTTTATTACCACAATATGTAGAAAACGATTTAGCTGAAGTAAGCCGCGATTTACAACAAGCAGGTTTTCAATTTCAGTTAAGTTGGTTAAATCCATTTTTTGAATTTAGGTTTCCGGTATGTGGAACGCGAGAACTTGATAACGTTACACTTGAGCTTAGAACCGCAATCGAGCCTTGGCATGTACTAGGCGAAGAGGCAAGTGCGTCGGGTACGGCGCGCTATGTAGATTCGTCATTAGAAAGAGTGCAAATAAAAGTACAAGGAACAATGAGCGATCGCTATGTTGTAACGTGTAATGGTCGAAGAGTGCCGCTTAAACCGGTTAAAGGTAAAGCAAAAGATGAAATGGTCGCGGGTATACGATACCGAGCTTGGCAACCACCTACAGCGCTTCACCCAACTATTGGCGTACATGCTCCATTAGTTTTTGATTTAATCGATACGTGGGAAGGTCGTTCAGTTGGAGGCTTTGTATATCATGTGAGCCATGCTGGAGGTCGTAATCCTGAAACGCTACCGGTTAATGCATTTGAAGCCGAAGGGCGCAGAGTCGCAAGATTTTGGGAGCATGGGCATACACCATCGTTACTTGCATCAGCAGAACCAAGCTGGAGCCCATCGGCGGTTACGCATAGTTTTCAATCTGCGCAAAGCGCAAGTGAATACGTGGTACCTGATGAAGAAAGTAGTAATCCTGATTATCCAAATACCTTGGATTTACGCAGGCAGCCTAACTTTAAATAATAATTGATAGTTGTGTCATTCCACTTTGAAATTATTTAAAGTGGAATGACTAAATATTTTTAAAGCATCATTATTAACACGGCTATTTACTATAAATTGGAGCGCTTTCAGCTTGTATATTAACAATAACGCGATGCCGGAATTGCCTGAGTGGTTGTCTTTATACCTTGATAAATCACATGGACATGATGAACTAGCAAACCACAGTGGTTTAAACCCAGACCATTGGGATACTTTATTTAAGCGTTTAGCTAGTCTAACAGCAGATGATGTTAGTAGCCGCGCTACAGAAATTAGCCAATTGCTACAAAATGGCAATATTAAAAATGAAAGCAATAAGCAGTGGCACTTCGACCCATTGCCATTTATGTTATCTAAAGCTGATTGGGCATTGCTCGAAGAGGGAATAAAACAAAGAACCCTTTTATTAAATAAAATTCAGCAAGATATTTACGGTGACCAAACATTATTAGTCGATGGTCATATTCCTGCAAAGCAGCTTTTTCAAGACCCTAATTACTTACGCGAAGGTTTTAGTTTACCTAGCAACGAATTAACACTTTTTTTTACTGCATTAGATGTTTATCGCACGCCAACAGGCGAATTTAAAGTATTAAGCGATCATTGCCAGTGCCCGTTAGGCTTAGGGCTATTAATTAAAAGCCGTATTATTGCAAGGCGTGTAATGGCTGAAGAATTTGCCGAATGTAATGTTCAGCAAATTAAAGAATTTTTAAATTTATTCCAAGAGGGTATTAACGAATATACCCATTATATGGATGACCCACGAATTGTAATTCTAACCCAAGGAATTGATGACCCTAATTACAACGAGCATGCATTCCTATCTACCTACTTTGGCTACACATTAGTACAAAGCGCCGACTTAACCGTACGTGGTGGTGACGTTTGTTTAAAATCGTTACAAGGCTTGGGTAAAATTAATGTCATTTTACGCTGGGTTTCTGATCGTTGTATTGACTCTTTAGAGCAAACTGAATATTCACTTCATGGTATTCCGGGCTTATTACAATCGGTACGACAAGGGTCGGTTAAGGTTTTAAACCCGTTTGGTAGCGGTGTGCTTTCGTCACCTTCAATAAAGTGCAACTTAGAAAAGTTATCGCAGCAAATTTTAAAACAACCGCTGTTGTTAGGTGAGCCAAATTATTTAAGTGTAAAAGAAGCGCAATCCGTTGATTGGAATAACCTCGAACTACTATCTGCTATAGACCCTACACTCAAGTTAGATGGAGTGTTAGACGAGCAAGAAATAAAGCTACTTATTAGCAAAGAACCCGATAATTACTTTTTCCAAGAAAAACCTTCTTTTAGCAGTGCACCATTTTGGCATGACGGGCAATTAATCTCCAAGCCAGTGGTGTTTAGGTGTTATGCATTAACCACAGAAAATGGCGTAGAAGTACTTCCTTCAGCACTATGTTTTTCGAACGAAAAAAGTAACAACCCGAGAATATCTGGTTGGATCAAAGATACATGGATAAATACAGCCGATAGAGTTGATTTAGGCGAGCATAATCCACCGGTGCCAATTAGAAAAAGAATGGATGTAACGCTACTCGAAGGGGTTATTTCGAGCCGTACGGCTGAGCACCTTTTTTGGTTGGGTCGATACTTAGAACGCTGCGAAAATACCATACGTATATTGCGTATTTTTATAGACAAGTACACCGAATTTTCTGTTTACCCAGATTCAATACGAAAAAGTATAGTTGCACGGCTTTCTAATGCCATTAGGTCGCAATATATTGTTTATCCCTATATAGAACCTGATTTAAAACTAGATGGCATTGATGTAAATCTGTCTAAAGAAACTGCTTTTCAACTGCTTGCAGACGAGCAATGCGCTGGCAGTATTATTAATACATTAAAGTACATTGCAAATGCGTCGGTGCAAATTCAAGAATTACTATCTCATGATAGCCGCCGAATAATTGATGATATTAATGAGCAAATTAAAGTATTTAAAAATGTAAATATTAATATTCCAACGCGTGCAATGCAAAGCAGCCTAGATAGAGTTATAGGCTCAATTATGGCTTTTAATGGCTCGATTACAGATTGTATGCCAAATAGTAACGGCTGGTTTTTACTCGAAATGGGCAGAAGAGTAGAGCGTAGCTTACAAATAACATCACTAAGTGCGGCTTTATTAACCAAAGAGTTAGACGAGCCCGAAGAGCTTGGCTTACTTGAAGCAGTGCTAAGTTGCCAAGTTAGTTTAGTTACGCATAAGCGCCGATACAGAATGTATCAAACCATTGGTACAGGGCTTGAGTTATTACTTTTAGATGCTGAATACCCACGTTCTTTATTATTTCAGTTAGAGGAAATTAATAAGTTGTGTAAGCATTTACCCACAAAACGCAGACAAGGCGTAATTGCGGCACACGAAAAAGCAATTTTACTTTCTAAAACAAGTTGTTATGTAACTGAGAAAGATTACCTACAAAAAAGTGAAAATGGACAACGTAACCAGTTAATCGAATTTAACCATAATACGCGTATGAACTTAGATACATTTTGTGATGTATTACTACTACAGTATTTTTCTCATACCCAAACGGCAAATAAATTGAACTGGACTAATATTGAGCAAGCTCAATCGTGAAATATAAAATAAAGCACTCGACTACATACAACTATTCAGACTTTGTTAGTTTGTGTCAAAACCAAGCGCGATTAACGCCAAAAACGAATCGCGGGCAAATATGCCACAGTAGTCGTGTAGAAATTGAACCTACACCGACTTACTTACAAACATTTACTGATTATTTTAATAATCAGGTAACAGCGTTTGAAATAGCAATACAGCATAAAAAACTTAAAGTAACGATGATCAGTGAGGTAGAGCTGTTAGTCGGCGCTAATAGTAATTTAGAGAGTGTTGATATTGCATGGCGAAAAGTACGTGATTTATTGGTTAAACCAAATACGGCGGAGTTATTAAAAACGTCTGAATTTGTACTACCTTCACAACTTATTCCAATAGATAAAGGAATTAAGGAATACGCATTAATTTCGTTTGATGCACACAAAAATATAATTTCTGCATGCAAAGATTTAATGGCACGAATTTTTCATGAATTTCATTATGATCCTGGTTTTACAACGATTAGTACGCCTTTGAGCACTGTTTTTGCACAAAAAAGGGGCGTTTGCCAAGACTTTGCACACTTTGCGCTTGCATGCTTACGCAGCGTAGGGTTAGCAGGTCGATACGTAAGTGGGTACATAGAAACCATGCCGCCAGAAGGCGAAGAAAAGCTAGAAGGTGCAGATGCAACTCATGCATGGTTTGCGGTATTTGTGCCAAACTTTGGCTGGGTTGATTTTGATCCAACAAATAATGTTTTACCTCGCGATCAGCATATTACTCTAGCCGTAGGGCGAGACTTTTCTGACGTAACTCCTTTAAAAGGAGTGGTATTTGGTGGCGGTAGTCAATTGCTTGATGTAGCGGTTGATATGATTCGAATGGAATAGGCAGTTTAACTACGTCATATATTATGATGGATAAGGTGAAAGAGTGTATGAAAATTGATTGGAAAGCGTACCAAACAAATGGTTTCTTTGATGAATTAATTGATGCACAAGGAAACGTTCGATCGCATGGGACACAATTAGCACAATTTTTTGCTAATTTATCAGCAGAAGAATTAGTAAAAGCCAGAGCGGTTGCTGATTTAGCTATTAAAGAAATGGGTATTACTTTCACGGTTTACAACGAAGGCAATATGATTGATAGAGCCTGGCCGTTTGATATTATTCCTCGTACTATTGGTAAAAAAGAATGGCAAAGCGTAGAGGTTGGTTTAAAGCAACGTGTTGAAGCGCTTAACCTTTTTATAGATGATTTATACCACGACCAAAAAATAATAAAAGATGGTGTTTTTCCAAAAGGGTTACTAGAAAAATCAGTTAACTTTCGCCAGCAATGCGTGGGGATAAACCCGCCAAATAAAATATGGGCGCATATTTGTGGCTCAGATTTAGTACGCGATGGTAGCGGTACAATGTATGTGCTTGAGGATAACCTGCGTGTTCCTTCTGGTGTATCTTATATGCTTGAAAATCGCTCTGTAATGAAACGTGTATTCCCTGAATTATTTGAGCAAGTATCGATTTTACCTGTTGATGATTACCCTTCACAATTATTTGATATGCTAGCGGCAATGTCGCCTCGTCCACAAGATAAACCAGAAGTTGTGGTACTTACTCCTGGGGTGTTTAACTCCGCTTATTTTGAGCATTGTTACCTTGCCCAAGAAATGGGTTGCGAACTGGTAGAAGGGCGCGATTTAGTTGTTGAAAAAGATGACTGTGTATACATGAGAACAATCACAGGGCTACAACGAGTTGATGTTATTTATCGTCGTATAGATGATTTGTTTTTAGACCCAGAAGCCTTTTTACCAGAATCCCAACTTGGCGTTCCTGGATTAATGCGTGCTTGGTCTAAAGGTAATGTTGCTTTGGTTAATGCACCAGGCGCAGGTGTTGCTGATGACAAAGTAGTTTACGCCTATGTACCTGAGATGATTAAGTACTACTTAGGCGAGGAAGCTAAACTTGCTAATGTCCCAACGTTCAAATGTTTAGACCCGAAAGAATGCGACCATGTGATTAAAAATATCGATAAGCTTGTTGTTAAACCAGCAAATGAATCTGGCGGATATGGATTATTAATTGGTCCTAAATCGACTAAAAAAGAACAAGAAGCGTGTATTGCTCAAATTAAAGCGGACCCACGAAACTGGGTAGCTCAACCAACATTAGATTTATCAACAGTACCAACATTTGATGGTAATAAACCAGATGGTCGACATACCGATTTAAGACCGTTTATTTTATCATCAGGTAAAGATACGCAAGTTACCACTGGTGGATTAACGCGTGTTGCTATGGTTAAAGGCTCTTTGGTGGTTAATTCATCACAAGGTGGTGGCAGTAAAGATACTTGGATTGTTGACGAAGAGGCTAAATAATATGTTATCAAGAGTAGGCGAAACTTTATATTGGGTATCTCGATACATTGAGCGCGCGGAAAATGTAGCTCGTTTAATCAACGTTAACAATTTACTGATGATGGACTTACCCAAAGGCGTATGTACCGGCTGGGAGCCATTAATTGATATTATTGGTGTGCGTAAAGCGTATTCAGAAAACCATACTGATTTTACTGAACAAAAAGCATTAAGGTATTTGTTAGTTGGGAGTGATAATAGCTCGTCAATTTTAAACTCTATTACTTCGGCACGAGAAAGCGCGCGTACAATCCGCGATGTAATTCCGCGAGATGTGTGGGAAGAAATTAACTCTCTTTATTATTATGTAAAAGATAATCAAAAAGAAGGGATAACAAAGCGCGGACGTTTTGATTATTTAAAAAAGATTATAGATTCAGCCCATCAAATATTTGGGGCGTTAGATGCCACAATTAATCACGATCAGGGCTATGTTTTTATCCGCTTTGGTTCGATTATAGAGCGCGCAGACATGACATCGCGAATTTTAGATATTCGCTCAGCTACGTTAATTACTAATGAAGAGGAAGTGAAGCCATTTGATAATATTCAGTGGATCAGTTTATTGCGCTCATTAAGTGCTTATCAAATGTATCGCCAAGAAATGGGCGTTAGAGTACAGCGTGCTGATGTAATAGAATTTGTGATGCACAGCAAAGTATTCCCACGATCTATTTTATTTTGTATGAATGAATTAAAAGCATTGGTTTTACCTTTGCCAAACTCAACAGAAATTATTAAATCTATTGATGATGCAATTGTTGAGTTAGAAAATAAAGACGTACGAGTACTTAAAAATGGTCTGTTGCATGACTTTATCGATGAAATACAGATAGACTTAGCTGGAATACATAATGGACTAGCCGAGACGTATTTTTTAAAGCAAGCCGAATAAAATATATTTTAAAATGACTACTTAACCTGAACTCTGTTTGAAATAGATTTATTATTCAGAATTCAGGTTACTTAGCTTTTAGTAGTTATTTTTTTGATCAAATTTATTTATACTAATTCAAATATCTGCTTAATCAATCTTCACCTTCTCAGTCTTTGGTATCGTAATGAAAATAATCTCAACCAACATCTCAAAAATAAAAACAGTGGTTCACAATAGTAAAGAGGTTAAAACGGGAATATTTAAAATTCCAACTAACGAGCCTGTAGTAATTGAAAAGCTAAATATTATAGGTGACGAGCAAGCAGATTTAGTTAACCACGGCGGGGTAGATAAAGCGGTATATGCTTTTTCGCACAATCATTACGACTACTGGAAACAAACACTTGAAAACGAAAATTTAAATTTTGGGATTTTTGGTGAAAACTTCACGATTACAGACCTTGATGAAGAAAATATACACATAGGTGACCATATTCGTGTAGGCACTACGCTGTTAGAGGTAAGTCAGCCTCGAGTACCCTGTTTTAAACTGGCTATTGCGCTTAATAATAAAAATAGCCTCAAACTGTTTACCCAGCATTACTGTACTGGGGTTTATTTTAGGGTACTAGAGCAGGGCGTTGCAAAAACGGGTGATAGTGTTGTTATCGAGAAGAAAGTCTCGCACGACATATCAGTTAAAAGGCTGTTTCAGGCGTTTTTTGATAAAAAATATGTAGGTTATGAAGACGTACTTTTACAAGCACTAACATCGCCAGAGCTCGCTTTAGAATGGCAAGAAAAAATTAAAAAGAAGCTGTCTATTTAAGGTTTATAAAAATATTGGATTTTAAATGCTAGGTTGTTATTTGATCCAGTCTGATTTTTGCTTCAATCCATCTAGTGCTCTAAATATATAATATAGTTACTTTAGATTAAGTTTAATATTTTTAACGCTGGCAGAGGAAAAGTAAAATGGAATTCGTTAGTACACTTATATCAGCGTTTCCAATTGTATTATTAATTTGGTTAATGACAAAAAAAGCTGCTTTACCTTCGCATATAGCCTTACCAATAATTGCCTTACTAGTGGGTATAATTCAACTTTTTTATTTTCAAACTAATATACGCTTACTGTTAGCTAATACGATTGCTGGGGCACTTTCGGTATTAACGCCTATATCTATTATTGCGGGGGCTATTTTATTAAACCGGATATTGGCTTTTTCGGGAGCTGAAAAAGTCATTACAGCGTGGCTTAACTCTATAAGTACAAATGCGGTTGCTCAGCTAATGATTATTGGTTGGGCATTTGCTTTTATGTTGGAGGGCGCTTCTGGCTTTGGTACACCAGCAGCCATCGCTGCACCTATGCTTGTTGGGTTAGGGTTTAAGCCGCTTAAAGTTGCTGTACTTGCTTTAATTATGAACTCAGTGCCGGTGTCTTTTGGCGCTGTTGGTACACCGATATGGTTTGGGTTAGAGGCACTTAATCTGAGCTCAGAGCAGTTACTTTCGGTGTCGAGTCAAACCGCTTTAATTAACCTTGTTGCGGGGCTAGTAATTCCTATTATTGCACTTAGGTTTGTTGTTAGCTGGCAACTTATACGAGGTAATATTACTTTTATTTTCTTAAGTATTTTGGCCTGTACTTTACCTTACTACCTTTTAGCTAATTGGAATTACGAATTTCCCTCTCTCCTTGGTGGAGCGATTGGTTTAATGCTCAGTATTGTATTGGCTAAAGCCGATATAGGGTTAAAGTCAGTTGACAACGATTTACCTAAAGGCGAAAAAGTGCCATTTAAACCACTCTTTATTGCTTTGTTTCCTCTAATATTGCTCATTGTTATTTTAATTGTGACGCGAATTGAACAACTGGGTATTAAAGGATTACTAAATAATAATAGTCTATGGTTTGGTTTTGATATTGCAGACACCTATTTTAGTGTAAGCCAAGCGCTGGTTTTATCGGTTGAGCATATACTACAAACATCGGTTAACTGGTCATATAAAGCGTTGTATGTACCTGCGCTAATTCCATTTTTATTAGTTGTACTCATTTCGATCCCATTACTTAAAATGTCTGCAGGTACAGTAAAAGAAGCGTTTGTAGATACTGGACAGCGCATTAAGTTACCTTTGCTTTCACTTATTGGGGCGTTAATTATGGTGAACTTTATGATGCTTGGCGACGAGCAGTC
The DNA here is from genome assembly GCF_015864385.1 of Pseudoalteromonas sp. SWXJZ94C. Taxonomy (NCBI): domain Bacteria; kingdom Pseudomonadati; phylum Pseudomonadota; class Gammaproteobacteria; order Alteromonadales; family Pseudoalteromonadaceae; genus Pseudoalteromonas; species Pseudoalteromonas sp. SWXJZ94C. The sequence goes on along the minus strand of NZ_JADYXF010000003.1, from coordinate 55,498 downwards.
ACCTATTTTTCTTATTGCTAATGCATTTGCAAATGTAACCGGGGATAATTGGTCTTACTTTGCTGCGTTTTTAGGGGCTTTGGGTAGCTTTTTTTCAGGCTCATCAACAGTTTCAAACTTAACGTTTGGTGGTATTCAATTAAGTATTGCTGAGCAGGTTGGCTTACCTATTACATTGGTATTGGCATTGCAATCAGCGGGAGCAGCTATGGGGAATATGGTGTGTATTAATAATATAATTGCTGTTAGCAGCATTTTAGGTATTGTTAACCAAGAAGGCAATATTATTAAAAAAACCATACTTCCGATGATAATTTATGGTGTTATTACAGCATTAGTCGGGGCTATTTTACTGTTTAGTATGCAAACATAACAAATTATTTATGTACTATAAAGCGTGTGATTTCCAAGTATTAAAAAAGGAAAAAGTTCAGTTTACTCTTATACACGAGAGTAAATGTTCTAAAATATAGAATTTTACAATGTCATATCTTTAAGAAAATTTTCACTTTTTATTTTTATAATTTAAATTTAAATAGCCAGTGGAAAATATTTTCGATTAAAAAACACTCTATTAATAAAGTCCTCTTATTCAACTTCATTTTTATTGTGGACAATAATTTAAGCCGACGCGCTTTTAATTTTTGACCGCTTTTTGTACTTGGTTTCGATTATTTACTTACCTAAATTCATATTTTTAAATATGAATATTAAAATATTTAAATAGTACTTAAGTGCTAATTATTGAACGATGAATATATTTAAAATTAACATTTCACTTGTTTTAGCAATAACTTAGTGGAGATAGGGCGCTTTAAATTTACTGTATAGAGTTTAAACGTTGACGATTTTATAGAAATATTTAATAAAATATTCTTTATTTATTAATATATTACCTTAATTCATGTGCTATATATTATTGTGAGCATTTATTAATACTAGCTAATTTATTTTAATAAAATGGGGCTGATAGGTTTTAGCTATCAATGTGGTAGGAATAAACAGTTTTATTTATAATAAAAAACAAGTAATAGTACTGCTTAGAGCACTGAACGTAGTGCTGATAATAAATTAATTCAATTCGAAAAATAGGAAATATCTATGTCTAATAGCAAGTGTCCAGTAATGCACGGTGGTGCTACATCAACTGATGCAAATAAGGTTTGGTGGCCAAAAGCGCTAAACCTAGATATTCTTCACCAATACGATACTAAAACAAATCCATTAGAAGAAGATTTTGATTACCGTGAAGCAGTAAAAACACTGGATGTTGAAGCGCTAAAAAAAGATATGATTGCATTAATGACTGACAGCCAACCTTGGTGGCCGGCTGATTGGGGTCACTATGGTGGTCTTATGATTCGTATGACATGGCACTCTGCGGGTACTTACCGTATTTCAGATGGTCGTGGCGGCGCGGCATCTGGCAGCCAACGTTTTGCTCCTCTAAACTCTTGGCCTGACAATGCAAACTTAGACAAAGCACGTCGTCTACTTTGGCCAATTAAGAAAAAATATGGTAATAAACTTAGCTGGGCTGATTTAATTGCTTATGCAGGTACCATGGCTTATGAGTCAATGGGTTTACAAACATTTGGTTTTGCTTTTGGTCGAGAAGATATTTGGCACCCTGAAAAAGATATTTACTGGGGTTCAGAAAGAGAATGGCTAGCACCAAGTGGCAGTGAAGGTACTCGTTACTCAGGCGAACGCGATTTAGAAAATCCGTTAGCATCAGTAATGATGGGACTTATTTACGTAAACCCAGAAGGGGTAGACGGTAAATCAGATCCACAAAAAACAGCAAATGATATACGTGTTACTTTTGAGCGTATGGCTATGAACGATGAAGAAACCGTAGCATTAACTGCCGGTGGTCACACTGTTGGTAAAGCACATGGTAACGGCGATGCTTCGCAGATAGAAGCAGATCCAGAAGCTGCAGAATTAGAAGACCAAGGCTTTGGTTGGTTGAATAAAACTAAACGTGGTATTGGTCGTGATACTGTTACAAGTGGTATTGAAGGTGCTTGGACGTCTAACCCAACTAAATGGGATAATGGCTTTTTTGATTTATTACTTAACTACGATTGGGAATTAAAGCATAGCCCAGCTGGTGCAACACAATGGGAACCAATTAATCTTCCTGAAGATAAAAAACCAGTTGACGTTGAAGACTTAACAACCCGTCTTAACCCAATGATGACTGATGCCGATATGGCAATGAAGGTAGATCCTGCGTACCGTAAAATTTCAGAGAAATTTGCTCAAGATCAAGACTACTTTTCAGAAGTATTTGCACGTGCATGGTTTAAGTTAACTCACCGTGATTTAGGTCCTAAAGCACGTTACATTGGTCCAGACGTACCAAAAGAAGAGCTAATTTGGCAAGACCCTGTACCAGCAGGTAATACAAGTTACGATGTTGAAACAGTTAAAGCTAAAATCGCAGCAACCGATTTAACACTAAGTGAGCTTGTTAATACTGCATGGGATAGTGCAAGAACTTACCGTGGTTCGGATAAACGTGGTGGAGCAAATGGTGCCCGTATTCGCCTTGCACCACAAAAAGATTGGGAAGGTAATGAGCCAGTTCGTTTAGCTAAAGTACTAACAGTACTAGAAGCTATAGCAAGCGAAACGGGTGCAAGCATTGCAGATGTAATTGTTCTAGCCGGTAATGTTGGTATTGAAAAATCAGCTAAAGCAGCTGGCTTTGAAGTAACAGTGCCGTTCTCAGCAGGTCGTGGTGATGCAACAGCAGAAATGACTGATAATGAGTCATTTGATGTACTTGAACCGCTTCACGATGGTTTCCGTAACTGGCAGAAACAGCATTACACAGTAACACCTGAAGAAATGCTACTTGACCGCACTCAACTGATGGGTTTAACAGCACCAGAGATGACGGTATTGATTGGCGGTATGCGTGTAATTGGCACTAACTACGGTGGCACTAAACATGGTGTATTTACAGATAATGAAGGCGCATTAACTAATGACTTCTTTGTTAACTTAACCGACATGAGTAATTCATGGGTTCCGACTGGTCGTAACTCTTATGAGATTCAAGATACAGCTACAAAATCTGTTAAGTGGACAGCCACTAGAGCAGACTTGGTATTTGGTTCTAACTCAATTCTTCGTTCATACGTTGAAGTGTATGCACAAGACGATAACAAAGAAAAATTTGTTAAAGACTTTGTTGCTGCATGGGCAAAGGTTATGAATGCAGATCGTTTCGACCTAGTTTAATTTAATAGGCCTTTATGTTGTTAATCACTGCAATATAGAGGTCTTGATTTAAATTTTGTTTGTATTAAAAATAAACCCAGATACGCTCTGCGCATCTGGGTTTATTTTTGGCTAATACTTATTTTATATACCTACGAGCTAAACTTACCCTTCACTTTTAATCACTTAACTCCACGATTTTTTGAGCAACACTATAAAGTGTTTTATGTGAATTCATGGCTTGTTTTTGTAGTTGCTTGTGGGCTTGTTCTTCACTAATTTTTAGTTGTTCAATAAGTATGTATTTAGCTTGGTGAATAATTTTTTGCTCACTAATTACTTTTTTAGCATCGAGTAGGGCTTGGTTAATTTGTTTAATATGTTGGCTTTGATCAATAATTAAATCGTACATGCTTTTATTGCTATTGAGCTTATCGGCTGCAACATTGGGTTGTATTTCAGGGTCTGGTTGTTTTATAGCTAATTGACCCACGATAGGAGCGATTTGCTGTTCATTTATAGTATTGAGCACTTTTTTATTGGTATTTAAACTACGTTGGGCGCATGCTATTTGCATTGCAGCCGTGTCGATTAAATTATCAGCAATATTTTGCTCTATTTTATGCATTATATCGATACGAGTAGTGGTTACTTCGTACCATACTTCGCTAAGTTGTGAGAGCGGTTGTGCGTTTTCGTCATCGAGCTTTTGCAGCAAACTTCTAAGTTGTTCAACTTGATTGTTAACCTGATGCGTTGTTAGCGTGGCATAGCACTTTAATAAATGCTCATCTGCGTATTCATTAAAAAAGTCAAAGCTGTGGTTTTGCTCCTGTACAAAATGTGCCAGTTGTTGTTTTTGCTCTGCAGTAAACTTGCTCGCTGCAAATGCTTGTGCGCCACACGCACGTTCTTGCCCTGCGTATTCTTTACCTTGCATAAAATTAAAAAATGCGACCAGTAAGCGAGTTATTTTAGGATCGCTTGCTCCATCGGCTGCCTCTAAAATAATATTGAGTAAACTGGTTATTAGCTGCGTAAATGATTGTGTAGCATGTACTGCGCTAATGTTTTGCTGCGATATTTGGCTTCGTAATGCAGGCAATGCATCAAGAGATTGTAAGCTATAGGCAATTAAATTAAATAGTCGAGTATGACCAGTATCGGCATTATCACTAATATAAGTTTGTTTAATTGAATCATAAAATGCGGTTTGTGCATCGTGGCTTACGTGTATTTGCTGCTGGAGTTGTGTTTTAAACCGCTCGCGATTTGAGGCTAAAAATATATTACTCATTGCACGTTCTTTTTGTAGCTGATGTACAAAATCGCCTAGTTTAGTGAGCGAGGCGCAACTGTTTTGTAATTTTTTTAAGGCGTGTATTTCTTGATACTTTGCCGCTAATAAAAACTGTTTTGTGAGAGGATTGCTTGTCGCCATTGATAGTATTCCACACTTTTTTGTTTTTAAAGTGCAACCACCGTTCCAATCATTAATAAATTTCATCATTGAATTTAAAATCAAACTAAAACAGTCACTTGAAATTCCATCTTAATTTATCACAGAGCTTTTATAACTAAAATAATCGCTGCTGTTAACTTATTTGGTGCATTTAAATATGTTATTGCACACAACTTGAACCTAAAAAAGCGCCTACTCCTGGGGAGGTAGTAAGCGCGAAAACAATATTTATCAAGCGTTAACATTTACACTGTTTAGTAACTCTGGGCTAATAGCCATTTTATGATTTATTACTTCACCAATCATAATAAGGGTAGGACCTTGAAAGTTATGTTTAGCATGCTCACTTACTATTTGATCAAGCGTACTGGTAATTACTTTTTGCTTAGTGGTAGTGGCATTCTCTATTAGTGCAATGGGTGTATTACTTGGCCAACCCACTGATTGCAAACCGTTGCTTAGTGTTTGTAAGCGCGAAAGCCCCATATAAACCACTAAAGTGGGGTTGTTGTTTGCAGGCATAAACGCGTAATTTTGCCAATGAGGTTGCTTGTTAGGGTCGGCAAACTGCGCCGTTAAAAATGTAACACTACGCGCTACATCGCGGGCAGTGAGCGGAATACCCGTATAAGCGGACGTAGCACAAGCAGTTGTTACACCCGGAACAATCGCAAAATTAATATTATGCTTGGTAAGCGCATCGGCTTCTTCGTTAATACGTGCAAATATACTCGGATCGCCGCCTTTTAAACGCACTACGTTTAAGCCTTGTTGCGCGTATTTAACCAGTAGTTCGCAAATGTTAGCTTGGGTCATCGAATGCTTACCTGCACGTTTACCTACAAATACACGCTGCGCTTTTTTAGGCAGTGTTTTTAGTAAATCATCGCTTACTAACCAATCGTATAAAACAACATCGGCGGTATTAATTAAACGCTGCGCTTTTACTGTAATTAGCTCTGCGTCTCCCGGACCTGCACCAATTATATAAACGTTGCCACTTTTAGCACTGCGACTATTTGAGCTTGTTAGCTTAGTAACAAGCTTATTTAACCACACGTTTTCAATACCCGAAAAATAAGACAGTACACTCATAATATTCCCCTAAGCCACAGCTGTTGTAACTTTTGGCACAGAACTTATAAATACACTGCCGTCTTCAATTTTTGCATTAAAAACCGGTAAGTGTATTGCTTCTGCTTCTAAACATTCGCCTGTTTCTAGGCAAAAGTGCTGCTTATATAAAGGCGATGCAACAACTAATTTATTGTCGATAGAGCCAATAATGCCACGCGATAATACATTGGCTTTACCAATAGGGTCGTAGTTGCTAATGGCAAACACAGCCGTTGGGTTTTGCGGAATATAAAAAATAGCAACTTGCTGATTATTAACTAATGCGCATACGCCGCTATTAGCCACTAGGTTATCGATTGTTCCAATATTATGCCAAGACATCAGCTTGCTCCTCTTCAACTTCCATTACTGGAATACGGTTTTGTGTATTACGTTGCTCACGTTTTTCGGCTTCTGTAGCAGGGCGAATTTGGTTACGCTCTTGCACAAATAAAATGTTGTCGTCGGTTTCGGGGCTATTAACAAACTGGCGGAATCGTTTGGAAGCATCTGGGCTTTCAATCGCTTTTTTCCACTCACAGGCATAGGTTTGTGTAATTAACTCCATTTGCGCTTCTAGTTCGTCGCAAATACCTAAGCTGTCGTCAATAACTACGCTTTTAAGGTAGTCTAAACCGCCTTCAAGGTTTTCCATCCATACCGAGGTACGCTGTAATTTGTCAGCCGTTTTAATGTAAAACATAATCACGCGGTCAATGTATTTGATCAGTGTTGGCGTATCTAAATCGGTTGCAAATAAGTCAGCGTGGCGAGGGCGCATACCGCCATTACCACACACGTATAAGTTCCAGCCGTTTTCGGTGGCTATAATGCCAATATCTTTACTTTGTGCTTCGGCGCATTCGCGGGTACAACCCGATACCGCCATTTTAAATTTATGCGGTGCACGCAGTCCTTTATAGCGGTTTTCAATTTCTATTGCGTGACCAACGCTGTCTTGCACACCATAGCGACACCACGTACTACCCACACACGATTTAACGGTTCTGAGAGACTTACCATAAGCATGACCGGTCTCAAATCCGGCTTCGATCAATCGCTCCCAAATTACAGGAAGCTCTTCTAAGCGCGCACCAAATAAATCAATACGTTGACCACCCGTTACTTTGCAGTACAGGTTAAAGTCTTTGGCTACTTGTCCAATTACAATGAGTTTGTCGGGGGTTATTTCGCCGCCAGCAATACGCGGTACCACAGAGTACGAACCATCTTTTTGCATATTTGCTAGGTACGTATCGTTAGTGTCTTGCAAGCCAACATGAGCGGGTTCTAAAATGAAGTCGTTCCATGTTGAGGCTAAAATAGAGCCAATGGCAGGTTTACATATTTCACAGCCATGACCGCTGCCGTGTTTAGTTAGTAAGTCATCAAAGCTTTTAATGCTTTCTACTTTTACCATGTGCAGTAGTTCTTGGCGTGAATACGCAAAGTGCTCACATACATGGTTGTTAACTTCAACTCCACGGCTTGCTAATTCGTTATCAACAACTGATTTTAATAACGCGGCACAACCACCACAGCCGCTTGCTGCTTTAGTGCATGACTTTACTGAAGCTAAATCGCATGAGCCGCCATCAATTGCACCTACAATGTCGCCTTTACTCACATTGTGACACGAACAAATAGTGGCGGTGTCGGGTAGGGCACTGCCCGATAGCGACGGTGCGCCACCGCTGTCTGGCAAAATTAAACACTCAGGGTTTTCGGGTAAGTCCATGTCGTTAAGCATGTACTGTAGTAATGTATCGTAATCGCTGGTGTCGCCAACAAGTACAGCGCCCAGTAATTTATCGCCTTTTTCACTTAGTATGATTTTTTTATAACAGCCGCGAATAGCATCTTGGTATATAAGTTCTTTACAGTCTGGCGTTTTTGCGTGAGCGTCGCCAATTGAGCCTACTTCTACGCCTAATAACTTAAGTTTGGTGCTCATATCGGCACCTAAAAACTCAAGCTCGCCACCACTTAATTGGCTCGCTGCAACGCGCGCCATGTTGTAACCCGGTGCAACTAAGCCAAATAGTTTTTTGTCCCACAGGGCACATTCACCAATGGCTAAAATATCAGGATCTGACGTTTGGCATTGATTATTAATGATAATACCGCCGCGTTCACCGAGTTCTAAATCAGCAATTTTACCTAGCTGATCATACGGGCGAATACCGGCAGAGAACAAAATCAGATCTGTTTCTAAAAATGACTCGTCCGAAAAATTTAATCTAAAGCGACTGGTTTCGCCTTTTACTATTTCGCTGGTTGCTTTTGATGTATGTACTGTTACGCCGAGTTTTTCTATTTTATTTTTTAGTAGCGTACCGCCTTGTCCATCAAGTTGAACAGCCATAAGTTGTGGCGCAAATTCAACTACGTGGGTATCAAGCCCTAGTTGCTTAATGGCGTTTGCGGCTTCAAGCCCCAACAAACCACCACCAATAACAACACCGCTTTTACTTACAGCGGCACTGACTTTTATTTGTTCTAAATCTTCTAATGTGCGATACACCAAGCAATGGGGTTGGTCGTTACCTTTTATAGGCGGCACAAACGGGAACGAACCGGTTGCAAGTATAAGTTTGTCGTATGGGTATTGCTCACCGGTTAATGTGGTCACTACTTTTGCTGTTCTATCAATGCCTTCAACCCACTGGCTGGTATGTACATTAATATTAAGCTGTTTGTAGTTGTCGTGAGTTGTAAGTGCTAAATCGGCGGCTGTTTTGCCATCAAATACACTTGATAAGTACACGCGATCGTATGCAAGATTTGCTTCTCCGCAAAGTACAGTAATGTCTGCGTTGGCATCGCTTTGGCGCATTTGCTCAACAAAGTGGTGTCCGACCATACCATTACCAATAATGAGTATTTTTTGCGAGGTTTGCATAGGGCATTCCTTAAAGTGACGGTTTAAATACAATTAACAAAAAAGCCCGCCACAAATACGCATTATGCATAACTGTGTGCGGGCTTCTTTGCCGATGGTTGCTAATAGCTATTGTGCTAACAACCTAAATTTTTGCCGTAAGTAAAACGGGCTTGTTAATAGAATGTTTGCAAAAATACAGCCAGTTTTTTAAGTTATTGTTTAAATAGTATTTAATGTGTTTTTAGAGTGAGGATAAAACCTGTTTTGTTATATGTTGGTGCGCGCCTGGCACTAAGAGGGTGCAAGTATTGTCATTGTTTTGTGCATTATCAGTCAATAAAACACCCATTATCATTGATTGTGTATTGAGTTAAATTTAACCCATGAAATACGCACACGAATTACGAGCAAAATGACTAACACAAACTCAATAGATGCTTCCCCTTTTCACGAAGGCGAGCTGGCAGTACAAGACAAACTCGGTAAACGAGAAATAATGGCAACATTTGGTAAACGTGCCGTGCGCTCATTTATGCCAAAGCAGCATCAAGCCTTTTTTGAGCAGTTACCATTTGTGGTTGCAGGCAGTGTTGATGAAAACGCTAATCCGTGGGTATCTATTGTTTCAGGACAGTCAGGCTTTTTAAGCGCCCCCACACCCACGTCGTTATTAATGAAGCACGCGGTTGATAAAAACGACCCTCTACATAACACATTAAATATTGCCGGCTCGCCAATTGGTTTATTAGGCATTGAGCTAAGCACGCGTAGGCGTAACCGTTTAAATGTGCGCGTAGGTGAGGTAATTGACGATAATCAGGTGAGTTTTAATGTTGATCAATCTTTTGGAAATTGCCCGCAGTATATTCAAACGCGCGACTTAACGTTTGATAGAGATCCTTTAGTTAAAAGTAGTGCAGTACAAAAAGTTGAATTTAATACACTTGATAACGCAGCTAGTGCGTTAATTGACACCACCGATACATTTTTTGTTTCAAGCTTTATAACCGCTAAAAACAATCCAAAAATTGAAGGTGTTGATGTTTCTCACCGTGGTGGGTTGCCGGGCTTTGTAAAGCGAGAAGGCAACACATTAACGATTCCTGACTACGCAGGTAACAATTTTTTTAATACCTTGGGTAACTTTTTATTAAACCCAAAAGCAGGTTTGTTATTTCCTGATTTTGACACGGGCAATGTATTAATGCTTACCGGCAACGTTGAAATTCTATGGGACGGGCACCCAGAACTTGAAGGCTTTATTGGCGCAGACCGAGGCTGGAAATTTATCCTCACTAAAGGAATGTGGCTTAAAAACTTACTCCCGTTTAGTGCTAAATTTGATGCTTACTCCCCTAATACTAAAATGACGGGCACGTGGCTTGAGGCTGATAAAAACAAACAAGCCGAAAAACTAAAACATACTTGGCAGCCTTTAAAAGTAACTAAAATAATAAAAGAAAGTAATGTAATTACCTCCTTTTATTTAGAAGGGCATAACAATACAACCTTGTTACCGTTTAAAGCTGGGCAGCATTTAACTGTACAAATACCATGTAAAAATAGTCGCAATAGCAATAACAGTAATAGCAAACCTGTTATTAGAACCTACACCGTGTCATCAAGCCCTCATGAACTATTTTATAGGTTATCGATTAAAAAAGAGCTCAGTGGTGAGGTGTCTAACTACTTTCATAATAACGTAAAAGTAGGCGACGTTATTTTAGCTAAATACCCACAAGGGCAGTTTTTTATTGACCCAACCAGTACCAAACCAGCGGTATTGATTGGTGGAGGAATAGGCATTACACCTATGATTTCAATGGCTAAACACATTGCCAATGAAGGGTTAAGAACCCGTTATACACGCCCTTTGCATATTTTCCATAGTGCTAAAAGTGCCCAACAGCGTGCGTTTTATAACGAGCTGAAAACACTTGCAGATACGAGTGGCGGCGCAATTGATTATTACTCACTTTTATCTCAGCCTGAGCTTGATGAAAAGCAAGGCAATGGCTCTAATTTAAAAGATGAGAGCTTTAACTTAAAAGACGAAAGCTTTAATTTAAAAGGGCGCATAAATGCGGATGTGTTTAGGTATTATTTACCACTTGATGATTACGAGTTCTTTTTATGCGGACCTGAAGCGTTTATGCAGCACGTATATAACGAGCTGTTATTGCTCGGTGTGCAGGATAAAAACATATTTGCTGAAGCATTTGGACCCTCCGCTATTAAGCGCAAAGTACTTAAAACAAGCGGAGCGCCTAATAAAAGCAACGAGGTTAGCGTTGAAGTAGCAGACAACACTGTAATTAAATTTAGTAAATCGGGCTTTGAACAACGCTGGAATAAAGGCGATAACACTATACTTAATGTAGCCGAATCCCATGGTTTAGAGCCTGAGTTTGGTTGTCGAAACGGCAGCTGCGGCAGTTGCGCCGTAAAAATAAACGCAGGCGCTGTGGTTTATCGCAATAACGTGAGTTACCCAGTAGAGGCAGGACAGGCGCTAATTTGCTGCGCCGTACCGGCTAAAGGCGTTGAAGAGCTTGATTTAGAGCTGTAACGTTTTTTCAAAATATAAATCTTCAGCTTTTATCATTGTAGGGCAATAAAGGCTCACTATTGATACAAAATAGACGTGTGATTGCAGTACATTCTTGTCTCTAACGAATATTATAACTTCTTAACTTTCTCGGAGTATCAACAATGATTACATTATGTAGTTTATGGTTTTTCTGTTTGTGTGTAATGTATGCATTACCAGTGTATTTAGCTTCTAATTTCGGATTTTCTAGCAAGGTTTGCACGTATTCATCTAGGCTCTTTATTTGCCTGTTTGCAGAGTTTTTAGCATTAAAATAGCTCAATAATTTAGCTGTGTATTCTTGATCTACTTCGTAGATACTTTCCTTGCGTACAAAAACAAGATTTACTCCTATTTGTGACGATAGTTCATTAAATACTGATTCTGAAACAGGTAAAATAATTGCTTTATTTAGTTTGGTATCAAATTTAAATTTATCTTTATTGCAGTGTAAAGCTAATGGGTTACGTGTATGAAAAATAATTTCAAGAAAGTCATTATCAGATAGACCTAAGTCTTTATATATCAGATAGGTAACCAACAACCTTAATTTCCAGTATATTTCATTTACTTTTTTCATAGGGTATTTTTCTATTTCCCCATGAGCAGCCCTGTCTCTAACACATTTTATCGAGTAAAGATCATCGGATGACAAAAATACCTCCGTAACATACCTACCTATGTGATCTAAGTACTTTTTAACTTTTTGCTTAAAAGTTGCAGCCGATCGATTAGGTAATACTTCCCTAAGCTTTGTGATATTACTTAAATCAGCCACTATATTTTTTGAAAAGGTTTTGACTAGATCTGCATCTTCAGAGATCAAATCTGCAAGTTTATTTGTTAGTTTGGTATACTCATTTTTATCAAGCATGGTATCAAGATTCAGTTGATCTGCTTTGTGGCTGCAATACTTGTCGAGAATGGCAGCATAGAGCATGGTTTCATACTCTAAAACTCCATCGAAATTGTATAACGGAATTGTTCGTGACCAAATATTCTCAAATTCGAACGTGTTTTTTTCGAAATATGCTTCACAAATTTTTACGAAATGTTCTCTTAATTGTTCTGCTAGCATGAAACTGTTTGGGTATGATATGTCATGTTCGGATGTATCTTTAACTGACGGGATGTACAAGGTTCCTGTATTTTCTCCATCTGACACTTCGATTTTAGATACTTTGATTGGAAACCCTGTAATCCAAGTTAAAAGGTTTTTAGACTTATACAAGTACTTTTCTATTTCACTAAAAGTAATGGCGTTTTCAAATTCAAAAACCAGAGTTATAGAGCTTGTGAACTGAAAGCCATCTTTGGCCGATGTGTTAGAAAGCCGATAATCTTGATGCAATCCAATTTTGATGGTTTGATCATCATTCAATACCGTTGTATCCATTGGCTCTATGGTGATATTTCCACTCAAGTCACCATTTTCCCCTAGATTTCTTGAAATTTCGTTGTTGAAATACGCAGCTAGTTCAGGGAACGTGAAGTATACTTTTTTTAGGTTAGTTGCTTTTGCTTTACCTGAATATATATATCGAAATAGCTTAGATGATTGCCCGCCAGAATCAATAGCACCTGACAAAAGGTACTTTGGAGTTTGCTTTTCGGTGAAACCCTCTACCTGAATCTCATCTCCTTTATATTCATAAAAATGCTTACTAACATGAGTTAATAAAGGCATATTTCCGTAGTTAAGCTTAAGTTTGAAGTATTCACCTTCGGTAATTCGAACGTTTAATTCTAAATCTTCAGTTAGTAGCAAATCCAAAATTTTATCTCATATCCAACAATATACATAAGCATCTTACTGAACTTTTTCTCTTAAGCTATCCATTTATGAGAGTAATATTGCTACACAAACATATTTTCAGGTGATAATAAGTCACAATAAATATTGTGACTCGGCATTTTAGAACAATAAAAAACAAAAAAGAGGCTAAATAGCTTCTTGTAAAACAGTATTTAAAACTTAAAAAACTAAGCCAGTAAACCTGCTTTTGTTTCAGGCATTGCTATAAAACCATCAAGTTTACGAACGTTGTTTAACCATCTTAAAATATTTGGGTATTGCTCAAGTGATACGCCGCCCTCTGGTGCGTGTGCTATGTACGAAAAATTGGCAATGTCGGCAATAGTTGGCTGAGTGCCTACTAAGTACTCGCGATTTTGTAAGTATGCATCCATTGTTTTAAATAATGTATGGGCAATGTTTATCGCGTTTTGATGATCAAGCTCTGCGCCAAATACAGTAACTAAACGCGCCGAACACGGACCTGAAGCCACAAGCCCTGCAGCAACGCTCAACCAGCGCTGAATGTGCGCTTGAACAGTAATATCTTCTGGATACCAGGTTCTGTTAGCGTCAAACTTTTGTGCTAAGTACATTAAAATAGCGTTTGAATCGTTAATAACGTCATCGTTATGTTTAAGTACGGGTACTTGCCCAAAAATATTCATTTTTAGAAAGTCAGCTTGCTTTTGTGCGCCGTTTTGCAGTGCAACATCAACCATATTTACATCAAGCTTTAAAAGCGATGTAAATAGCTCTGCACGATGTGAATGACCAGATAAAGTAAAACGGTATAGCGTTAGGTTGCTCATGGGTTGTCCTGTTTTTTAATTTTGAATAGTGATTTTTAATAACGCTATTCTTTCACTATTATCCGTTTTGAAAAACCAAGCTAGTAAGGAATTAATGTCAATGCTATATTGACAATCATGGATACTATTATTGGCATTAAAACAATCATCGCGGTTGTTGAAACAGGCTCTTTTACAGCCGCAGGCGACAGGCTAGGGCTTTCAAAGGCACTGGTTAGTAAGTACGTGGGCATTGTAGAGCAAGACTTAGGGGTTAGATTATTTAACCGCTCCACGCGCAGAATTTCGATTACCGAAGCGGGGCAAAGTTATTACACAAGCGTAGTGCCTGTAATTGAAAGCTACAGCGAAATGCTCGATAACTTATCGGGTCAAACAGCACTTGCTAGCGGCAAGCTTAGGGTGAGTGCGCCGGTGTCGTTTGGTGAATCAAACCTTGCGCCGTTAATGCCTGAGTTACTGAGCCGTTATCCTGATTTAAGTATTGATTTAGTGCTTTCAGACAAAACAATTGATTTACTAGAAGAGGGGGTTGATTTAGCAATTAGAATTGGCAGTGTGTCTGACTCTAATTTAATCGCGAGGCAAATTACCAGTTACCCTTTAATTTTATGTGCATCAGCAGATTATATTCAGCGCTTTGGCGCACCAGCGAGTGTTGACGAGCTTGAACAACACGCTACGGTGATTGATAGCAACTTTAAAATAGGTCGCCATTGGCCTCTAGTTTCACCTAGTGGTGAGGCATTAACGGCAAGTGTAAACTCGCGTGTTTCGGTTAATAATCCACAAGCTGTAAAAGAGGTGGTTGTAGCGGGTGGCGGTATTGGCTTAATTCCTGAAATAGTGGTGAGAGACGATATTGCATCGGGTAAGCTTGTGCAGGTTATGCAAGGTTATAAAACATTTGAGTTTGGTTTATTTGCTATTTATCCGCATAGAAAGTTTGTGGCTCAAAAGGTCACGTCGTTTATTCAGTTTTTATTTGAAAAGTTTGAAGCTAAAAAATAAAGCTTACTTTAAACCTTACTTTAAAACTAAAAGCCAAACCAAGCTAAAAACAAAAAAAGCCTAAAATCAGTTAAGTGATTTTAGGCTTTTAGAATGGAATATTAAAATATTATTTTAAAATAGTTACTTAATTAAAAGTGGCGCTTACTTAAAACAACTACTTACTTTAATATAATAACTGGCACATCGTTGTTTTCGAGCATTTTAATGGTATTACTGCCCACAAAAAACTGCCTTAACTTAGAATGCCCAAAAGCCCCCATAACAATCAAATCAATGTTATTTTGCTCTTTGTATTGCATTAATGAGTCAAAAATATTGCCCTCTAAAAAGCTTGCAGACACTTCAAAACCCATACTACTAAGCTTAAATTGAGCGTTAAGAAACTTCTCTTCTAAGTTCTTCTCATTATTATTAACACTTACTAAATGACAATGAAGCCCATGTAATAAACCGCCATCAATAACTTGTTGCAGTGCTTTGTCGGCTGTTTCGCGACCATCGTACGCAATCATAAATGATTTAGGTTGCTTAAACTTTCTAGAAATAAGCAATATTGGTTGCGAAGCGCTACGCACGAGCGTTTCGATGTGTGAACCAAGTGCATTTAAATCAACACGATGATCAACACCATTTCGACCTATAACGATTAAGCGAGTATCATCTTTAAAATCAATAATAGCGTCGATTACGTCACCGTGACGTTTAATTAATTCATAGTTTTGAATATGAGCAATTTTTGCTTGTACAGCAACCGAGTCGAGTAATTCATCTGCTAGTTTTAAAGAAATTTTACTACGGTGTTCATCGAGTTTTGTCATTTCTTCAAGCAAAGCCGATTGGGCACCTAAACCAATCGTACCGGTGTAGTTACCTACATTAGTTTGTTGTATTTTTTCAAGCATATGTATAAAGCTAATTGATTTATCTAGCTTTTTTGAAGCCCAAATAGCAGCTTCGGTTACAGCGTGTGTAATGACAGAGCCATCGATACAGGTAATTATTTTTTTCATTACATTCTCCTTAATGACCGCCAAGTAGTTTATCGACTTCTTTAGGGTTGTTGTGTACGCCAAACTTATCAACAACTGTTTCGGTTGCGCTATTCATACCAACAATATTAACTGTTGCGCCTTCGCGTCTAAATTTAATGACCACCTTATCGAGTGACGATACGCCGGTTATATCCCAAAAATGTGCATGGGTTAAATCTATAACAACATTTGTTACCGCACTTTTAAAATCGAACGAAGCAATAAATTGCTCTGCTGAGGCAAAAAACACCTGACCTACAACTTCATAAGTTACTAGGTTTTTAGTTTCATCGTGCTTAGTTGTAACAACCATAAAGCGACCAATTTTATTGGCAAAAAACAACGTAGCTAGCAATACGCCAACTAAAACACCAATGGCTAGATTATGTGTGGCAACAACCACAATAACGGTGGAAATCATCACTACGTTTGACGAAAGCGGGTTCTTTTTTAAATCTTTAACTGATGTCCAAGAGAATGTACCAATTGATACCATAATCATTACTGCAACTAATGCAGCCATAGGAATTAAACGCAGCCACTCATCTAAAAACACCACCATGATGATTAAAAATAAACCAGCAATAAAGGTTGAAAGTCGACCACGACCGCCGGACTTAACATTAATAATTGATTGTCCAATCATGGCGCAACCCGCCATACCACCAAATAAACCTGCGCCAATATTTGCAATACCTTGGCCTTTACACTCTTTATTACGATCGCTCGTTGTATCAGTTAAGTCATCAACAATAGTGGCGGTCATCATGGATTCAAGTAAGCCCACAACCGCAAGACCAATCGAATATGGTAAAACAATTTGCAGCGTTTCGAGTGTTAGCGGCACATCGGGCCATAAAAATATAGGCAGGGTGTCTGGTAGTTCGCCCATGTCGCCAACGGTTCTTATATCAAGCCCTAAAAACAGTGAAACCAGTGTAATAACAACAATACACACTAAAGGAGAGGGAAGGATTTTGCCAATAGCTGGAATATACGGAAATAAGTAAATAATACCTAAGCCCGCAGCGGTCATGGCGTAAACATGCCAAGTAACATTGGTAAGCTCGGGTAATTGCGCCATAAATATTAAAATCGCTAATGCGTTTACAAACCCTGTAACAACAGAGCGCGATACAAACCGCATTAACTCACCAAGCTTTAAAAAGCCTGCAAATATTTGTAGTACACCGGTAAGCAAGGTAGCAACTAGTAAGTATTCCAGACCATGATCTTTAACCAGCGTTACCATTAATAGCGCCATTGCACCGGTAGCCGCTGATATCATGCCAGGGCGTCCGCCTACAAAGGCAATAATAACGGCGATACAAAATGAGGCGTATAAACCCACTTTAGGATCAACACCCGCAATAATAGAAAAGGCAATAGCTTCAGGTATTAGGGCAAGCGCCACAACAATACCAGCAAGCACATCGCCACGAACATTAGAGAGCCAATCTCTTTTTACGTGATCAAACATGTAGATAACCTAATTAGTTAGTTTTCCTGCAACGGCAGGGAGGTTTTTGTATTTAAATAATAGTGATTCTCGCGCAGATGGCGATATTTGATTACACATAATGTGCAAATAAATGAGATAAGGGCATTAACTTAGGGCGGCGTAGGTTTCAAAAAAGAAAGGCTCCTGTAGCTGATTTAGTTGATTAATTAACTTTACTAACAAGACAAAAATAACATAAGGGTGGATTTGTTTCTAGTCGGCAATAATTATAACCATAAATATTAAACCAGATTTATATAAAACTCTTGGTTTTGGTGGTTGAGCAAAAATGGAATTATATATTAGAAAATAATTTAAAATTATATATAGTGAATATTTAATTATTGTCAAAGAGCTTTGATTGTTAATTTTTATGGGTTATTTGACTTTTTCATTAGCACTTATGACTAGGCTAAATTTAAATACTTTATTATTTTAAGCACTTATCTAACGCACTGTTTTAGTGCGTTTTTTAGTTTCACTGAGTTAAATTAGTGCATTGTTAAAACTACTCGTACGTTCCTAAATATCCGAACTTTTATATTATTGACAATACATAGTTTAGCACTATCATATCTATCAAGATGAACGTTGGCTTACTTTTTGCTTTGCGTAAAAATCAAACATACTTGTTATAAATGATGGAATTAAATAATTGGATACGCAGCGGTTAAAAAAATGTTTTGGTTTTACTCTTATTGAATTAATGATAGTGATTGCAATTATTGGAATTTTATATGCAATTGCTCTTCCAAGTTATACGAGTTACATACAGCAAAGTAGAAGAGCTGATGTGCAACAGGTTTTATTACAGCAAACAGCTGTTTTAGAAAGGCAATACACCCGAGTTGGTGGTTACCCAGATACTTTTACTTTTCCTGCTTCAGACTACTACTCATATACATATACAACCGATGCAACAACCGGCGCTTCAAATGGGTCAGAGTTTACGATAGAAGTTTCACCCAAAGGTGCACAAAGTGGTGACGAGTGTGGCAAGCTATCTGTAAATCAAAGTGGTACCAAGTCTGCGGATAAATCCCAGTGTTGGTAAAAAAAAGCCTTGGTTTTACTTTACTCGAAGTTTTAATCACGATGACCATCATTGGTATTTTAACTGCTGTTGCGGCTCCTTCGTTTATTACTTTTATAAAGCGGGATAGATTAGTTACAAATTCGAATCAACTGCATAGCGTTTTTAAATTTGCACGCAGTGAAGCAATTAAAAGAAATCAAAAAGTTTCCGTTAAAACATCAAACAATCAATGGCAAGTACAAACTGCTATTAATTCAACGCAAACCACGTTAAATATTTTTGAAGTTACACATAGCAGTATTTCAGTCGATCTAAAAGATATTGATATTTCAAGTGCTGGTGAATTAGACCAAATGTACCAAATATTGGTGAGTGATAGCGATAGTACAACCACCGACTTTACATTATGCGTTTTACAAAGTGGACAAAGTTGGTTAGTTGAGGCTCCTGAAACATGCTAAAAAATTATAGTAAGGGGTTTTCTCTTTTAGAAGTTATGGTTGCATTAATTGTTGCGACTATAGCTTTATTAGGATTAGCATCAGGTCAATTAAAGTCATTGCAATATATTACAAACAGCTTTAATTATACGGTGTCTATTATTGAAGCTAATAATGTTTTAGAACGCATTTGGCCTCACTTATGTGAGCTGCAACAAACTAACCCTAGTTTGTACAATGATGCCGATTTTATAAATTATTTATCTCCACAAATAGATGCATACACACTTACCTTACCAGCTAATTTTTCAAATGACTTACCGGTTGAAATAACATGGCAAGATAAACGTTTGACTGATAATTTAGAGAGCCGCGTTGTAATTACAGGAAGTTTTCCAACACTGCCTGCTGGGTGCACACCATGAAACATTTAATAAATAAACACAGTGGTTTTACTTTAATAGAGCTTATGGTTGCGCTTGCTGCAGGGATGTTTTTACTCAGTGGTGTTAGCTTGGCTTATTCTTCAATTAATAGCAGTACCAGCACTGCAAAAGATTTAGAGAATGCGCTCGATGTTATTCGCTTTAGCAGCAAAATATTTACGCGAAGTTTAAAATAAACCAGCTCAATTCCTACTTATAGCAATAATATTTTAAGTGTTGAGCAAGAGTCGGGTGTACTTGCTTGTACAGGTTCAATAATTAATGCGCCATTCACTGAAAACTATAGTCACGAAGACGACTCATTATTTTGTGATGTAGGGAACGGCAAAGTCAAAATATTAAAAGGTGTTAATACAATTAGCTATGCAATTGATAATAATATAGTGAGCGTTTTTGTTGAGCCTACAAACTTACCAAGCCAATTTAATAACCGCTTAGTTATCGATATATCTTTATCGCAAATAGTAATGAATAAGGCGTTTCAATAAATGAAAAACACATCCGGTTTCACGCTTGTCACGGTACTTATTTTAACGTCTATGGCATCAATTGTCGTACTGAGCACTCTTAGAGATAGTGTTATTCAAGAAAGGTTGAGTGGTAATTTTCAAAAAAAATTAAACGCAAGGTTAATGTCCGAAAAGGGTGTGTTTTCAAGTATGGAAAAACTTGAAGCAGGAATGCTCGCAGACCCAACCATAAATATTAGCGATTTAATTGCCAAAAATAGCCAAGTTTCAGGTACGGGTTCGCTTGAATCAAGCCTATACAATGCAACTATTGAAGTTGATAGTAATGGCGATGTATTAATTTCTAGTGAAGGCACTCGCTTTGAAGGTGAGGATCAAATGCAAGCCATATTTGAGTTTGTTGCTGGTGGTGGTGGAACCACAGGTGCCTCTGTTTTTTCTAGAGGAATTACAGGCTGTTCTGGTGTTGCAGTTACGGGGAGTGGCTTAATTGATAGCTATGATTCGTCTTTAGGGGATTACAACGACACATTAGATGATGGTAGTCAAAACACATCAGAACAGTCTTTCGTTAGTACAGTAAACGATACAGGCGATATTATTCTCAATGGTAGCGGGACAATTGAAGGCGATGTTTTATCGTCTAATAATTTATCAATTACGCAAGGTGCAGACGTTACCGGTAATATCCATAGTAATGGTAATTTAATACTCTCTGGTGGTGTGGTTGTAGGTGGTGATGCATCAGCGTATTTAAGCTTTTCACAAAGCAGCGGTACTGTTTCTGGTAGTATTTCAGCAAACCAATCTATATCAATACAGCAAACGCCAGTTGGTGGAGATGTGAGTTCATCAGGTTCTATTTCAATTACGGGTAATACAATTCAGGGAACCGTTAGTTCATATGATTTAATAGCTTTTAACCAAACAATAATACGTAATGGTGTTTACACATCAGGTAATTATGAGCAAACAGGTGGAAGTGTTTTTGGTGGTGTGCGTGTTCAAGGTAATGTGAACCTCAAGCAGTATGGCAGCACTATCGATGGTAAAGATTTAAGATACGCAGGAAATGGAACGTTTCAGGACGATACACAAGAGTATGCTTTTTCACCTTATAAAGTATCAAGTACAGAAATATCAATACCAACTATTGAGCCTGTTGAAAAAATAACCCCAGAGAGTGAAAATAATAGAGGGTTAACTACGTGTGACCCACTTGATATTGCAACAGCTATTGACGATGTATCTATTAATACAGCAAGCCCTGATCTTTATATAAATAATAACAGTAGCGCAGGCGATTTACTCGAATTAGAAACGAGCGTAGCTAACTTTTTAGTCGATTTTGGTAGCACTCCAGATGGAGATATTAACGCTCAATCGGCGACTTTTCTTGATTCAGCAACGCAAATTTTTTATTTTGATGATGTGACAATTAAAGGACGAATGCAGGTAAAAGAAAATTACAATGCGGTGATGTTTGTAGATGGCGACTTTACAATGAGTGGTGCAAGTTCGCTAACTATTCCAGATAACAGCAGCTTAACTATTATCATAAAAGGTAAGTTTAAAATAGGAAGTGGTGCACAAGTTTACACCCCCGACAATGGCATTACAGACGAAGGTCGACCTGTTTTTAGTATTTATAGCTCATATACAGGGAGTAGCTCAGGTGTTGAAGTTTCAGGTGGCACACGAGAGCTTTATGCTGTTATATATGCACCTTATACCGAAGTTAAAATTACCTCAGGTGTTGGCTTTAAAGGCTCTATTTTAGGAGATGTAGTGACCGTTAATGGCGCTGGTGGTGTGCATTACGACACCGCATTAAATGAAGCGAGCTTTGGTGGTTCTTCAGGCTCTGGTGGCACTGCAAGTAAATTAGTGTTTAAAGGCTGGCGTTTTACCCCTGTTGAAGAATCTGAATAATCAAAGCATACAGTGATAACCGGCACATAAATATTTAAATTCTTTCATGTACTATTTATAGCTATCAAATCATAAAATGGATTGATAGCTATAGTTTTAATCTAAAAAATTGCCGCATATGGTGCAATTTAAAGGTTTTAAATAATATTATTTAAAACCAAAATTGTTTAGGTATAACCTCTCTACTTTTTCATCCCCATTCCTATATTTTTGATACTTAATAAATTACCCTTGGCTAGATGGTTATAAATAGCTTTAATTTATTGGTATTTACTGCACTTATGTCACTAAATTATTACTAAATTAAATTTTGTAAAATATGGTTAGCTTAAATCGTGAATACGCACCAGGATACATTTTGTATGCACTGTCTAACGCGCCAGATAAGGTTGAATTATTATTAGTATCGGCAAGGGAGAACCGATATTTATGGATCGAACGCAGCGCCAATACCGAGTTTTTCTCATATGCTATTCATGTTGAGCAAGAGCAAGCATTTACACGCTTTTTTACTGAAGTAACAACTGATCATATTAGATACAAGACTTTGCAATCTATTCCTATGGCAATAATACCAGAGCAATATATAGAAAAATTCATGCAATGGATTACTACCTTAGGTTAAAAAGGTATGCGCGCCAGAACTTTTTCTAAACTCGCATTACCTGCAAACCAATTATTTCTCAATGCCTTTTACATTGGGATCTGCAAGAGAGCTATTGTCTGGCAATGGTTCTTCTGGGTGAGACAACAAAGCCAGTTCTTTTAATTTTAGCGTTAATAATTTTTCTTCATCGCAGGTAGAGCGAGCAGTGTTTAACATACCAAAATCAAGTAGGTTACGAGTGGAAACACTTGGTTTAATTTTTTGCACTAGATCAACAAATGCTAATAGAGTTGTTTCCTCATTAGGCTCTTCATCGTAAACGAGATCACAATCAAGATCGAAATCTGAGATAACTTCAAACACAAAAGCAAAAGGCCAAATTTCAATTCCATGTTTACGGCTTGAACTACGAAGGTTACGAGGAGTTTGGCGTAAAACTTTTTTGCAAGCTGTACAAGCTGCTTTTTCGGCTTTAAGTGGGGTCAATGGATAATAAGCTAAGTGTTGGCAAAACTCACACTTGACTGGGAAGGGGTCTATATACTGCATCTATAGTTACATCCTTGTTATGATAAATTTAATACCTGATGGCCAGCATATATTTTATAGGTCAAAAAGTGCGAACCACAAACGCTAAGGTCTAAAAAGAACTTGCAAGATTAATTAGGCATTTGAATATACTTTAAAGTAACAGGTACAAACAGTCTAAAATGAAGTAAATTTAAACCCAGAAAAAAGAAGAAATGCAGCTGCATAAAATTTAACTTGATGCGACAATTAGTTTGAAAAAATCCGAAACCTAGTCCTGAAGAAATAGTAAATGCTCATGCCCACCATATTGTATTTAATTTATCTATCGGCAATCGTTTTAGCAAACTCTAATAATGCACGTCTGAGCCATTGATGCGCAGGTGTGTGGTGAAGCAGTGGGCTCCATATCATTTTCACTTCAATAGGGACTATTTGAAATGGTACAGGGCTGATTACTAAATCAGTATGAGAGGTTAATAACTTAGCTTGCCTGCGCGGTAGGGTGGCAATAAGTTGCTCTGATTGGCAAAGCAGGCTTGCAACCATGTAGTGGCGAGTAAAAACACGTATTTTACGCGTTTGTTCTAGTTGCCAAAGCGCCTCGTCTACCCAGCCTAATTTTTGCTTGCCTGATTTATTAGTAACAGCGGCCTCCGGCCCCCAACCTGCACGGTTTACCCAAATATGTTCTTTTTGTAAGTAGTCGTCTAACCCTGATTGTTGTAAAAATGTATTTTTAGGATGGGTTAAACAACAGTAATTATCGCGCCAAACACTGGCTTGATGAAACGAGCGTGGCAAACCATTAAAGCGATTTATTGCTAAATCTATAGTGCCTTTTTCCATGTCTTGTAGGTTTACGTCGCTTGGGCTTAATACATCAAAATTAATACCGGGGTTTTTACTAAGCTGCGCGGTTATAAAAGGGGCTATTAAGGTCGACTCTATGTAGTCGTTTGCCATTATTCTAAACGTAACTTCTGCGGTTGTAGGGTTAAACTGCTCACTAGGCTGCGTAATAGCTTCAGCCATTTTTAATAGGGCTTCAACTTCGGGCTTTAACACAAGTGCCTTTGCCGTTGGCGTCATAGAGCCTGCGGCACGCACAAGTAGCGGATCGTCAAATAAATCGCGCAAACGTTTTAATGCGTTACTCATAGCTGGTTGCGTAAGTGCAAGTTTATTTGCAGCTTTTGAAACACTTTTTTCATCGATGAGTACATTTAAGTAAACTAACAAGTTGAGGTCGACGTTTCTTATATTCATTAGATCAATGCTATTTATATACTTTATTAATTATCTAAATTAAAGCCTGCTTGCTAAGGTGTAAACCATTAATAAAAAATAACCGCCATAACTGGCATCAATATAAGTGCTGTATTTATGCAAAATAGGCTAACAAATCAATCTAATAATGCGCTACAACACGTAGTAGCCAGTAAGCTTGCACGATCTGTTTTTGCTGGATTTGAGGCGATGTTTTCGCAATTTTTAAATATTACACTGGGTGCACAAAGCCGGTTTGAGCAACGACAGTATCACAGTGTACAAAGTGCTATGCGTGAACGTTTACAAGTGTATGAGCGCGAAGTAAAAAATGTGAGTGAAGCCCTGAGAGTTATTGCTTACGCTGAACTTACTTGCCCGCAAACGTGGCAATTAGCTAAAAACATTTACGGCGATATGGTACAAAATCACGAAAATAAACCTATTGCGCATACCTTTTTTAACTCAACGTTTGGCGCAATTTGGGACGATAAAAAAATTCGTACTGTGCATTTATTTGTATTAAAAGCAAAGTATCGTAGTGAGCCACGCTCTTATGAAAGCTTAGTTAGCAGGGTATCGCTACATAATGGGTTTAATAACGCCGTTAAAACGCTTATTACTAATCAAGTGTTTAGAGTGCCATTTAGTAATTTAGAACCCGATGTAGCCACATTACAAAGTACGTTAATGCAAGGCGCTCAGCAGCAATGCAAACAGGTGTACGAACTTATAAATTTAAACGATGGGTATATTGAATACGCCAATTCATTATTTTTTCGAAACAAAGCCTGTTATTTAATAGGGCGCTGCATTGCTAAAAATGGCGACAATATGCCTTTTGCTATCGCTATTTTAAATACCGATGAGGGACTAAAGCTTGATGCTGTAATGATGGGCGCCGATCAATTAAGTTTATTATTTGGTTTTGCACGCACCTATTTTATGGTTGATACCGATAAGCCCGCTCGTTATGTAGATTACTTAAGTGTGTTAATGCCACATAAACAACGCTTTGAGTTATTTAACGCCATTGGTTTTATAAAGCACGCCAAAACTGAGTTTTATCGACACAAGGTCGATACGACTAAAAATAGTCCAGCCAACTTTAAGTATGTCACAGCACCAGGGACGCCAGGTATGGTAATGCTGGTATTTACTATTGAAGGGCTAGATTACGTTTATAAAGTAATTAAAGACAAATTTAGTGCGCCAAAAACAGCCACCAAAGCACAAGTAATAGACAAGTATAACTTTGTAAAACAAGCCGATAGGGTTGGTCGTTTGGTAGATACGCACGAGTTTAGATATTTAGCGTTTGATTTAAGCCGTTTTAGCGATGAATTGCTTGAGCAGATGAAAAACCAAATTGGTAGCAGTATGGTTATATCGGGTAAGGCACTTATTTTAAAGCACGTTTATGTTGAGCGTAAAATGACCCCGCTTAATTTATACATTAACCAATGCGATAACAAAAACTTAGAGCGAGTAATGGTTGATTACGGTAAAGCAATTAAAGAGTTAGCCGGTGCTAATATATTTCCAGGCGACATGCTAATGAAAAACTTTGGCGTAACGCGATGGGGGCGAGTGGTGTTTTACGACTTTGACGAAATTTGCCCGCTTACCGATTGTAACTTTAGAGATGTGCCGCACACAGATAATGCACTTGAAGAGCTAAGTAGTAACTCGTATTTTGATATAGCTGAAAATGATATATTTCCGAGCCAATTTAAGGTGTTTTTTAGTGCCAATGATATTGCGTTTAACTATTTTAATAATGAGCACAGTAACTTGTTTTTAGCGACATTTTGGCAAGAGTGTCAGCAACAAGTAAAAGCCGGTTATTTACCTGATGTTTACCCTTATAAACAAAGTTGGCGTTTTTGAGGTTGTTTGAATCTGTGTTCATCCCCATCTATATGTTATTACAGTTTTTAAACTTGGAGCAACAATGAAATATATTTCTCATGAAGATGGTAATCTTGCATTTAGTGAAACCGAAAAGCCGGTTTTAAAGAGCCACGAAGTACTTGTTAAAGTTGCAGCAATAGGTGTAAACCGTGCAGACAGCATGCAGCGCCAAGGTAAATACCCGGCCCCAGCGGGAGATAGCCCTATTTTAGGTTTAGAATGTGCCGGTGTTGTTAGCGATATTGGCGGTAAAGTTGATAGAGTTTGGCTTAATAAACGTGTTTTTGCTTTGTGTGCTGGTGGCGCTTACAGTGAATATGTAGCCGTTGATGCAAAACAGCTAATGGAATTACCCGATGATGTAACAATGGCTGAAGGCGCTGCAATAAGCGAAGTGTATTTAACAGCATTTGGCGCGTTATTTGAGCTTGGTAAATTACAAAAAGGGCAAACAGCGCTCATTCATGCAGGTGCTAGTGGTGTGGGCGGTGCAGCAATTCAAATGGCTAAAAGCGCAGGTGCTACCGTGGTTATTACTGCAGGTACGGATGAAAAATGCCAACACGCAAAAGAACTCGGTGCCGATCATGCAATTAACTACAAAACCACCGACTTTGTAGAATATATGAAAGCAAATGACTTAACAGCAAATGCAATTGTAGATCCTGTTTCGGGGAGTTACTTAAATAAAAATGCCGCTATTGCAGCGATGGATTGCCAAATTGTGATGCTTGCATTTTTAGATGGACGTTTTGCAGAAGTTGATTTTGCCGCGCTTTTACGCAAACGTATTTCGTTTCATGCCTCAACGCTTAGAAATCGCAGCATTGAGTTTAAACGCCAGGTGCGCGACGACTTTGTAGCGCGTTTTTACAATGATATTGCCACTAAAAAGTACGACTTTAACCTGTATAAAACATTGGCTTGGAGCGACGCAAACGAAGCTCATGCTATTTTAGAGCGAAATGAAAACGCAGGAAAAGTGATTTTACTTGTAGAATAACCATGAGATATAACACTGAGACGTGTGTTGACGTTGTTAATGCATGGCTCAGCTAATATAATTTAGTAAATATAAAATACGTACAAAAACACACAAGGTTAAAAATGAACCCAATTATTGCAATTTTAAAAGAGCACAACGTAAGCGACGAAAAAGTAAAAGCATTGTTTGAAGCGTTTACTCAAAACCCAATGATGGCAATGGCGCTTGTTCAAGAGCTTGGCATTCCGCCAGAAAAGCTACAGCAACTAATGGCAGTGGTGATGACGCAACCACACTTGATTAAAGAAGCAACCGACGAACTTGGTTTAGATTTTGAAAAAGTGAAAGAAGCGAAAGAAAAACTAAATCAGTAATTATTTTGTAATCACTGCGTTTAAATAAAGGCAGTGGTTATAATTATTTGTTTAAATTTATGCGTAAAATAAAAAAGTATATAGATTTTGAAATACGTATAAATCCATTATGCAAGGATGCAAAATGAAGAGCACACACTACTTAATATTTATATTCGTCTTATTTTCCACTACCGCTTTTTGTAAAACAGATTACCAAATTAAGGGTTTTTCAGAAAAATACACTGGGCTAATTAGTATTGAAGAGGGTAACAAGGATGAAGTGTTTAATAATGGAAGTATTTCTATTATTGAAGCGAGTACAGGAAAAAGTATAATTACTATTTATGCTGAAGGCTTAACTTTAGACATTGATACCACTGCAAAAACAATCCCTTTACAACTACCATACGATAAGCAAAGGTTTTTTATAGCGCAAGATTTCAATTTTGACAATATTACCGATTTTGCGATCAGAGATGGGCGCAATAGTTGTTACGGCGGCCCTTCTTATCAAGTATACCTGCAAACCGAAAGAGGTTTAAAGCACAGTGAAGAATTTACTCAATTAGCACAAAACTATTGTGGTATGTTTGATATAGATTACAAAACACAAACAATACATACGTCGACTAAAAGCGGTTGCTGTGAGCATGAGTATTCAACGTTTAAAGTAGATAAAAATAAACCAGTTGTAATGGAAATTGTTAAAAGCGATTTTATTATAAACTCTGTGTTAGAGAGGCATATAAAAAAAACAAGAATTGAAAACCAAATGCTCGAAAGAGAGTACAACACATTACGTGATGATTTGGATCTTACTTTAATTTACTCTTTAACGTTTAAGGGTGGCAAAACGATGGAACTATTTCATTTGAAAGCCGACGAGGAATATTTGGTATATATTTTTAAAAACAAGAGTGAAGAAATTGAGCTAGCGTATTCCGGTAAGTTTATTTTTAATAAAAATGAACAAACACTCACTTTTACTAAACATAAAACAATGTATCAAATACATAACGATGGAATTACAGTTAAATTACCTAAAAGAACAGCAAACCTTAAAGCTGACGCTATTAATAATACTGCGTTATCTAGTGTGTTAGAAATAGCTTTCAGTAATTTAGAAATAAAATAAGCATAGTCGTTTATGGTAATTCAATAATTTTATTCGTATTTAAGTTAACTTAAATACGAATAAAAAAACAACTATGCTCTTTGTTATTTAAATTATTCTTTAGGTAATAGCACTTTGTCAATCACGTGAATTACGCCGTTACTTGCTTCTACATCAGCTTTAATAACGTTTGCATCGTTAATCATCACGGCCATATCACTAGACTTGACCATAACTGATTGGCCTTGTAGTGTTTTCGCACTATCTACCTTCATTACATCAGCAGCCATCACTTTGCCCGACACTACGTGGTAAGTTAATACCGCCGTTAGCTTATCTTTGTTTTCTGGCTTGAGTAGCATTTCTACAGTGCCTTCAGGCAGTTTTGAAAATGCAGCGTCTGTTGGTGCAAAAATAGTAAATGGTCCTTTACCTTGTAGCGTTTCAACTAAACCTGCTGCTTTAACAGCGGCAACAAGAGTAGTGAACGAACCATTTTCAACGGCTACTTCAACAACATCTTTTTTCATACCATGATGATCAGCATAAGCCTCCGTAGTAAATCCAAGGCTTGCTGTTGTAAACAATAATGCAGTAGTAATTTTCTTAAACATTTTATTTTCCTTTAAGTTAATACCCGTTGGTTTCATTAAATGTTACGGCGCTTTAAATTTAATCGATCAATTAAAATTAAGTAGTAAACATGTTTTGTTACATCCTTAATTGAACTGCTGCTTATTAGTAAAGTCATATAAACACTTACTCAATTAAAGACTTGTTAAATTAAAGGGATTAGGCATGAAACCAGTTTATAATTTTTGGAAAAACAATCGTTCTCTCATCGTATTTATTGCACTAATGAGCGTATTTAGAAGCGCTGTTGCCGACTGGTACGAAGTGCCTACAGGCTCAATGAAACCGACTATTCAAGAGGGTGATAGGATTCTTACTGATAAAATGGCTTACGACTTACGTATTCCTTTTACGCATATACCGCTTTTTAAATTAAGTGATCCGAAAACTGGCGATATCATCGTATTTGACTCACAGGCAGCCGATAATCGTTTAATTAAGCGTGTAATTGGTTTGCCAGGAGATACCGTGGCGCTTGAAAATAATGAGCTCGTTATTAATGGTAAAAAGCTTAACTATGCAGATCAGCGCAGCAACATAGACTCACTTGATAAAATTGAAGATTTAAACGGATTAGAGCATTCGATAAGAGTGGCGAATATTCCTTCGCGCTTATCGGGGTTTGACGAAATAACAATTCCTGATGATTATTATTTAGCAATGGGCGATAACCGAGATAATAGTGCAGACTCTCGTGTAATAGGTTTAATTCCGCGTGATGAGCTATTGGGAAAAGCAGAGCGCGTTATAGTATCGCTTGATTACGATAACTATTACTTACCAAGAAAAGATCGTGTATTGAAAAAGCTGAATTAAAAAGAATGTTTAGGGCCTGTTGACCTTTCAGGATTAAAATTCGTTCAATTTAGGGGCGATTTAATCGCGGCGTGAGGTTTGTAACATAGTGGGCTCGATAACCGCTCCTGCGTTATTCTACTGACTTACATCCATGTAAGAATAAGTAAAAATCGGGCAAAGTTTCCGCATCCAGTTGCAAATTCAACCTCGAAAGATAAACAGGTCCTAATTCTATAGTTAAAGTATAACTGTCTATTTAGGCAGTTTACTTATATAGCTTTTTACAAGCTTAGTAAGATCACTGCGTTCTTGTTCTGTGTTGACTATTTTACAAAAATCACCACTTACTGCCGCGCCGCAAGCACCTGCGTCAAACCACTGAGATATATTATCCAAAGTAATACCACCAACAGGCATTAATTGTGCTTCTGAAAATGGGCCAGTTAATGCTTTAAAGTAACCAACGCCCATACTGCCAGCAGGAAATACTTTAATAATGTCAGCGTTATACTCAATTGCATTTGCAACATCGGTAGGTGTTAATGCGCCCATAAGTACAGGTAAACCATGCTTGTGAGCAAGATCTACAACGGCTTTATTTGTGTTAGGAGTTACAATAAACTGCGCGCCGGCATCAATTGCTTGCTGAGCAAGAGTGATATTTATTATTGTACCTGCGCCGATAAGTGCATTTTTATGAGCTGCGCGTGCTTTTGTTATTTCTTGCTCAAAGCCAGGCGTGTTTGAAGTGATTTCGAGTGCGTTTATGCCTGCATTAACTAAGCAATCAATTAATGGAGCTACATCGCTTTGTTGTTTTAAGCGTAAGATTGCGAGTAACTTATATTGCTTGATTAGCGCACTGGTATTTAGTCTTTGGGTATCAAGGTTGTTGGTCATGGTTGTTGATCTAAAAAATATTTTAATACACTGATATTATTTAAATAATGCTTATAAAGCAAATAGGGAAGCCTATAAAAAAACCGCTGACAGTATCAGCGGTTTTTAGATGGGTTATTAAGCGTTAGCTTACATTACGCGCATACCAGGCTCTGAGCCGTCATCTGGGTTAAGAATATAAATTTCTTTTCCGCCAGGACCTGCTGCTAATACCATGCCCTCAGACATACCAAAGCGCATTTTACGAGGCTTAAGGTTAGCGACCATAACGGTTAACTTACCTTCAAGATCCTCTGGTGCGTAAGCCGATTTAATACCCGCAAACACTTGGCGAGTTTCGCCGCCTAAATCAAGTGTTAGCTTAAGTAGTTTATCAGCGCCTTCTACGTGCTCTGCTTTAGCAATTTTAGCTACGCGTAAGTCTACTTTTGCAAAGTCATCAAATTCTATTTCGTCGCTAATAGGCTCTTTTGCAAGTGGGCTGTTAGGGTCAATAGTTACTTTTGGCGCTAAGCTTTCTTTAGATTCTTCAACCATTTTATTTACTTTATCCATTTCAACACGTTGCATTAACGGTTTGAATTTATTGATAGGGTGGCTTACGAGTGCATTTTGAACGCCGTCCCATGCAAGGTCGTCATTTAAAAATGCTTGTACGTTGTCGGCCATTTCTGGTAGCACTGGTTTTAAGTAAGTAATTAAAACGCGGAATAAGTTAAGACCAAGAGAACACACTTCGTGTGCTTCTTGTTGCTTAGTTTCGTCTTTAATTAATACCCAAGGTGCTGCGCCATCAATAAATTGGTTTGCTTTGTCGGCAAGCGCCATTATTTCGCGAATTGCGCGGCTGTAATCGCGATTCTCATAGTGTGTTGTAATGCTAGGTGCAGCCGCTTGAAACTCTGCTAATAGCTCTGGTTGCATAATAGTGCTGCTTAGCTTGCCATCAAACTTTTTAGTAATAAAGCCAGCACAACGGCTCGCTATGTTTACTACTTTACCTACTAGGTCTGAATTTACGCGCTGTGCAAAGTCTTCTAGGTTTAAATCAAGATCAACAATACCGCTGCTTAATTTTGCTGCGTAGTAGTAACGTAAGTACTCTGGGTTTAAGTTATCTAAATAAGTACGCGCTTTAATAAACGTACCCTTTGATTTAGACATTTTTTCGCCATTTACAGTGACAAAACCATGAGCGAATACGTTAGTTGGCTTTCTAAAATTAGCGCCTTCTAGCATTGCTGGCCAAAATAAGCTGTGGAAATAAATGATGTCTTTACCAATAAAGTGATAAAGCTCAGCGTCTGAACCTTCAGCCCAAAACTCATCAAAGTTAATGCCTGTTTTGTCACACAGGTTTTTAAAGCTCGCCATGTAACCAATAGGGGCATCTAACCAAACGTAAAAATATTTGCCCGGTGCATTTGGAATTTCAAAACCAAAATAAGGTGCATCGCGGCTAATATCCCATTGCTGCAGGCCATCGGTAAACCATTCGTCTAGCTTGTTAGCCATTTCTTGTTGAATAGTGCCCGAGTGTAGCCATTCTTTTAGCATGCCTTCAAATGCTGGCAGGTCAAAAAAGTAATGCTCAGAATCTTTAAGTACAGGCTCAGCGCCCGACATTACAGAACGTGGGTTGATTAAATCTGTAGGGCTGTATGTAGCACCACATGAATCACAACTGTCGCCGTTTTGGTTTTCAGACTTACACGTTGGGCAAGTACCTGTTACAAAACGATCGGGTAAGAAAATACCTTTTTCAGGGTCGAATAATTGCGAAATAGTGTGCTTTTTAATATGACCGGCATCGTTTAGGCGGTTATAAATAAGCTCGCTTAATTCTTTATTTTCTTGGCTGTGTGTGCTGTGGTAGTTATCAAATTTGATATTAAAGTCAGCAAAGTCGCGTTGGCGCTCTATGCTGACTTGTTTTACCGCTTCTTCAGGCGTGATCCCTTGCTTTTGCGCATTAAGCATAATTGGTGTGCCGTGGGCATCGTCTGCGCAAACATAATAAGCTTCGTGGCCCTGTAGTTTTTGAAAACGTGACCAAATATCAGTTTGAATATATTCCAATAAATGACCTAAGTGAGTAGGGCCATTTGCATAAGGTAATGCGCTGGTAATCAGGATCTTTCGCTGCGTCATAATCATTCCGAATTGAGGATAAAACGCCGTTTTTATTATACAAACGGCAATTATCATTAATTTATCTACAAGCTATCTGCTTAGAGTACGCACAGCTTATGGATTTTTATTAATTGACTGGTGTTAATGCCCTGAATGTTACATAATTCCGTGGCACTTTTCATCAAAGAAACGCTATTTAATTGCTATGTTTGGACTGTCGAAACTATTCTCTTCTAAATCGGTGCAAAAACAACCGATTATTACTGCCTTAGCGGCATATCGTAGTGCGGCTTTTGCCGTCGGTATTGACGAAAGCTTCATTAATACTATTACTCAAAATGACGATAAATCACTACACATTAAATTAACCCTGCCATTTGCTGGGCAATCAGAAATGCCTTTAGTTGAGCAACACGTAAGTGAAAGCTTAAATGTGCCTGTAACAATTAGCGCCAAGGTTATCATTAAAGAGGCAGCTAAGTTTAAGGCGATTAAACATATTGTGCTTATTGCCTCAGGCAAAGGCGGAGTAGGTAAGTCGACTACTGCCGTTAACTTGGCGGGCGCCCTTAAAAACGAAGGCGCAAAGGTCGGTATTTTAGACGCTGATATTTATGGCCCATCTATTCCAATGCTTTTAGGCTTGGTGGGCGCAGAGCCCGTCACTAAAGATAACAAACAGCTACAGCCTTTTGATGCAAACGGCATTAAAGCGCAGTCTATTGGATTTTTAGTTCCAAGCGATGATGCCACCGTATGGCGCGGGCCAATGGCGTCAGGCGCGCTTAGCCAATTGCTTAACGAGACTGATTGGGGCGAGCTTGATTACTTAATTGTGGATATGCCACCGGGCACCGGTGATATTCAACTTACAATGAGCCAAAAAGTACCCGCGAGCGGCACTGTTATTGTCACTACACCGCAAGACTTAGCCCTAGCCGATGCGCAAAAAGGCATTGCTATGTTTAATAAAGTAAACGTGCCAGTGCTGGGCTTAATTGAAAACATGAGTTATTACATTTGCAGCCACTGCGGTGAAGCTAACCACGTATTTGGTAAAGACGGTGCACAAAAGCTGGCGCACAAGCACGGCGTACCCGTACTTAGCCATATTCCTCTTGCAATAGATATACGTGAATATTCTGAGCAAGGAAAACTTATTGCCAACGATAACGACGCGGCGATAAGCAAAACATACAGCGCAGCAGCGAGGCTTATAGCCAGCACGCTCTATTATCAACAGCATCACAATGCAATTGAAATTGTGATTACAGAAGATTAATAAATAATGAGACTTTCAGACACACATATTAATGAATACCTAAGCGATGGTCGCATTGTTATTGAGCCTGCGCCAACAAGTGACATGATTTCAGGCGTAACTGCCGATTTGCGATTAGGTAATAAATTCAGAACTTTTAATGCGCATAATGCGGCATACGTCGATTTAAGCGGTCCAAAAGATCAGTTAAATAAAGCCATGGAATCAATCATGAGTGAAGAAATAGTGCTTGCTGAAGGTGAAGCATTCTTTTTACACCCAGGTGAACTTGCACTTGCTATAACGCACGAAAAAGTAACTCTGCCAGCAGACATAGTAGGGTGGTTAGATGGACGCTCATCGCTAGCGCGTTTAGGTTTAATGGTGCATGTAACTGCGCACCGAATAGATCCAGGCTGGAGCGGTAATATTGTTCTAGAGTTTTACAACTCAGGTAAATTACCACTGGCGCTTCGCCCACTGATGAAAATTGGGGCTATGAGCTTTGAAATGCTATCGGGCCCGTGTGAAAACCCATACAACATTCGTAAAGATGCAAAATATAAAGATCAAAACAGCGCAGTAGCAAGTCGTATTAGTGACGATAAGTAACCACTAAATAAAGCTTTTACTCGTCTATTTTATGAAGCGCATAACCCAATAGTTCAAAGTACTGGTTAAGCGCTTCATTTGCTTTATTAATATGCCCAATATTTGGGTATATTAAATTACTACTTTGTAAGCCCCCCACTAAAAAGCTATTTTTTATATTTGAATGCTGCTCAATACACGCTTCAAAGCAACGTGCTGCAAGTTCTTCTGGCATGCTCATATAATTCATGTTTTGTGCTTTATCGTGTTCTATGCATGTTTGTACAAAGCTATTAGCATTAACGCCGTGCTCATCTAAAAATACATTTTTATAAAAACTGTTTAAAGCATTATTAAGTGGGTGCGATAAATTAGGTGTGTTTGAAAGCCATAGTTTTGAGGCAAAACCAAATCGTGGTTTTGCTGCAAATAAATGCTCGCTTATATGATGGTCAAACGCATGAAACCATTCGTGAGCAAGTGCGCCTCCGCCTGCATTTTTTGCAAGAGCAAGCGTTTGAGAGGCTGCATTATAATGCGCTTGCACGCCTTTTTGACCACCATGACCAAATGCAAAATTAAGCTTCCCGCGCAGGCCAATTGCTTTAGGTGGTAAATGCAGTATTTGTGCAAGGTCGGCCAGAGCATCGTAAATTAAATTGGCGCTAATATAGCGCTCTTCTTTAGTTACCCATTTACCTACCACCATTGACCTAAAACCAAAGGTGTCTCTTATATCGCTAAAGTCGACTTGGTCGTCAAATCGATAGTCGGGACCTTGGCGAGTAAATCCACGCTTTAATCTGTTTGGGTAGTTACGCATTGCAAGTTTCATATAGTAACGAATTTAATCTAAGTAACGTGCTTTTACGTGCTCGGGCATGTGTTGGGTTTGTTTTTGTATTAATTCATCAAGCACATTGTAAAGTGGTGCGGGATTTAGCTGCTCTATTAAAAATAAACTATGCGCTACGGCTTCAAGTGTGGATAGGCTGTCGGCGCGGGGGGCTTTACGAATTGCATAACGATTTTTAGGTAACTGTTTAAAACTGACCGTTTTAAATTGATTTAGCAATGTGGTGAGCTGCAAAATTTTGTAGGCTTTTTTCCATGTGCCATCAACAACGATTAAGTGCGTAATATTTTTTAAACTTGGCTGCACATTATTGTCGTCTAAATTTACAGCGCTTTCATTAGGGTAGAGTAAAACGGTAGAGTTTACTGGCAGTGTTTTAAGAATAGAAAAGTCGTTATTATTTTCACCTTTGATTATTTGGCAATCAGTTAAGCATAAATTCAATAACTTAGCGGTGTTTTTTGCTATTTTTTCTTCGCTAGGATGCTGTAGAATAATAACCGTGACTTTGTTTTTTGTGTTTGTAATTGCATTGCAAATACAGGTGTTGAGTGCAAAGTTACACTGATTACAAAGTGTGCGTGCCATTTAATAAACTTTTTAGTTGCCAGTATGATCCTCATAATTATACATTTTTAAGGTAATTAAGTTGGTTTTTTTTACGCATCAATATAAAGTAGTACTATTAAACTGTAATTTACATGGATTGTTTTTAAGGGCTTTAAATATGACAGAAATAAATATTGATACATCAGCATTAGAAAGTATGGAATCGTTATTGGGTGAACAATTTGCTGATACGCTTGAATTTTGTTGTACAGAGTTTGAACGTTTAGGGTCTGAAGTTTTGGCAACCATTGGTAAAGACAGAGAAGCGGCTATTCGTCATTCTCATAGCTTAAAGTCTAACGCGGCGCAGTTTGGGGCTTCAAGCCTTGCTGAGGTTTCTCGTGTTATTGAGCAAAATTTAAATATGGATAACTTATCAGAAGCTATCGATGCGTCTAATAGTTTGATGGCGCAAGTAACTGGCTCTCAAACTAAGCTAAATGAATGGTTAGCATCTCGTTAAAAATATAAGCTAAACGTGAATTTATTTCAGTATTAAGCGCTTAAATAGGCTGGCATTTTACGCCTTTACTAGGTTAGTCTAAAGACTCACTAGTAGAGGTAAAAATGTCTGATATTAAAAAGAGTCACAAATTAGAAGGTGTATGTTATGACATTCGCGGACCAGTTTTAGCGCAAGCTAAAAAAATGGAAGACGAAGGTCAAAAAGTCTTAAAGTTAAATATAGGTAATCCGGCCGCCTTTGGTTTTGATATGCCTGAAGATATGCACCGCGATATTATCCGCAATTTATACTCAGCCCAAGGCTACTGTGACTCTAAAGGCCTCTACTCAGCCCGCGTGGCTATTTATCAGCATTACCAACAACGTGGATTACACAATTTAGATGTTGATAACATTTACATTGGTAATGGCGTTAGCGAACTTATTCAAATGATTACTCAGGCGCTATTAAACAATGGCGACGAAGTACTTATTCCTGCGCCTGATTACCCACTTTGGACTGCTTCTGTTAAATTATCTGGTGGTAACCCGGTTCA
Source organism: Pseudoalteromonas sp. SWXJZ94C (assembly GCF_015864385.1). Taxonomy (NCBI): domain Bacteria; kingdom Pseudomonadati; phylum Pseudomonadota; class Gammaproteobacteria; order Alteromonadales; family Pseudoalteromonadaceae; genus Pseudoalteromonas; species Pseudoalteromonas sp. SWXJZ94C. The sequence goes on along the minus strand of NZ_JADYXF010000003.1, from coordinate 18,180 downwards.
TTATTTGTGTGATGAGGAACAAGATTGGTTTCCGGATATTGCAGATATAAAAAGTAAAATCACCTCAAAAACTAAAGCTTTGGTATTAATTAATCCTAATAATCCAACTGGTGCGGTTTACAGTGATGATTTGTTACTGCAATTGATTGATATAGCGCGCGAACACAAATTATTGTTGTTGAGTGACGAAATTTACGAAAAGATTTTATACGATGGTGTAACCCATACATCGATTGGCTCGCTTTGCGATGATGTACCAATTATTACCTTTAACGGTTTGGCTAAAACATATCGAGCTGCTGGGCTAAGAATGGGTTGGATGGTATTAAGCGGGCGTACCTCGGTAATGGACGATTTACGCAAGGGCTTAGAAATACTTGCCTCTATGCGTTTGTGCGCAAATGTACCAGCTCAATACGCCATACAACAAGCGTTGGGTGGCGTGCAATCTATTGATAATTTAATTAACCCTGGTGGTCGCTTATACGAGCAGCGTGATATTGCATGGCGCGGGCTAAATGCAATTGAGGGCATAAGTTGTAAAAAGCCAAAAGGGGCGTTGTATGCGTTTGCAAAGGTAGATACCGCACATTTTAATATTAAAGATGATGAGCAAATGATGTTTGATTTACTCAAAGCCGAAAAAATATTACTTGTGCATGGCAGGGCATTTAACTGGCCAGAACCTGATCATTTTAGATTGGTATTTTTGCCAAACAAAGATGATTTGTCGGATGCGATGATAAAAATGAAACGCTTTTTTAAAGATTACCGCCAAGTTTAATTTAAAAATAAATAAACAAAAAACGAGCCAGTTTAGGCTCGTTTTTGTTTTAAACGTCAATAGACATAACTATTTAATATGCGCTATCTACCCGAACAGTGTTGTCGGTTAAGTATACTAACCTTACGTTGTCACCTTTGCTAAAACGCATTGATTGGTCTTGATCTTGAACGACCATAAATTGATCTCCATTTTCAACTTGTATCAACAACTCTACAAAATGACTTTGTTCGTAATGACTTTTTTGCTGACTATTATGCGCTAAGTTACCACCTATGATAGAACCAAGTATGGTGGCAACAGTGCGTCCGCTTCCGCCACCAAACTGATTACCTACAACACCGCCCAGTAATGCGCCGCCAAAGGTTTTCCAGCCGTTGTTTTTGTCTTGAATGATTTCTTGTTCGGTAATATTGCGTACCGATTTTACGTCACCAAATAAAACTTGCTGAACAGGCACTGCTTTGTTGCGCTCGTATTTAGCAAATGTAGGTGCGCTAATTGTAAGTAATACGCACATTAATACAGTAATTGCTTTCATAACTTGCTCCTTTTATACCAACCTGCATAAATATTTGATCAATTTAACGAATTAAATTGCGCTATAACGTCGTTAAAAATTTTTTATTTAGAACAACTAAATACAAAAATTTTTGCCTAGTACTAGCGTAATTTTCTTAACGTTAAATAGACCCCATATATAAGCAGATTGGTATTAGCTACCAGCCAAAGGTTGATTTTTCTTTAGTTTTACGAATTTCAGTTTCGTCTGCCCACTCAACTAGGCCGCTTTCCATATCCATTAAACGCATGGTAAATTTGTAGTACACGTCTGATTTATCGGCATTAGATTTAACGATACTTGATAGGTTGCCGTATAACATATATTGCGCGCCAATCTGTTTACCAAATGCAACGGCTGTTGCAGGGTTTATTAGTGCATCTTCATTTTGAAACGTTAATTGCTCACGTACTGATTCAACACGAGTCATATCAACAAATCTAAACTTACCGCTGCGTAGCATTTGTGTAGAGATAGAATCGGTAATTGACTCTGTGTCTATATGCTCACTGGTTTTGTTTTTAATACGCTCAACAAATACAATAGGGCGTTTATTAGCGGTCATTGTGCCAACAACGGGTGAGCTTAGTAATGAGTCGGTCATTTGGCTCGCTACTTTTTGTAAGTCGGTAGAGCCAAAATTTATATCGGTTGTTTCTACTGCCTGTGCATCGCCGTAGCTCACTACTGCTTTGTTTGCACAACCGCTTAATACTAAAGCACTTAAACCAACTAAAGCATAAGTTGATGCTGTTTTAAATTTTTTACTGATGATCATGTCTGTTTCCTTTAATCTTTAAATTCTTGTGACTCGGTAGATACTTCTCTTACTGCTAAAGAAAAGGTGACCGCATCAGAGCTTGGCGCTAAACCCGGTAATTGTGTTTTTGCAAAGCCGAATAGTGTAAGTGCTTGCCAAGGCGAGTGGTTGCCTTTAATTACAAAACCATCTTTATCAAACCAATTAAATTGATATTGCAGATACTGCGATTTTTTATATTGACTCGAAAGTGTGACTACCACGTCGGTTAGCTGATTGGTTTGACGTGTTTTTACGTCAGTAATAGCCAGCTTATTACCTAAATCTGAATTATCAACACGTAGTTGTTCGTTAAACTTATTTGTATTTTGTTCAACGGCAATACCTGATGTAACGGGTTTGCTGCTACATGCACTAAGCATTAAAACAGCAAATAATGGCACTATGTATTTCATGGTGACTCCTAGAGTTGAACTACATGGTAGTTAAAGTAGTTATTAACAGAGGTTAGGTAAATTAACGTTAACCCTTGCTTACTAACGGTAAAATTTATAGGCGCTTGAGTACCTACTTGTAACGAATGCTCGCCTATATCTAGGCTTTGCCTTGCAACACTAATTTGATTTGGAAGCGTAAGCCAACTGCGAGTGTCGGCTTGCTCCGATGCTAAATTATAAATATTTGCGAGTATATTCCCAACATCGCCGGCGCTACGTGCTAGCTCTGCGCGAACTTTCTCTTTTGCGATTAGGCGCAAAATTTGGCGTGCCACCTTGGCAGGAATTTGATCTTCTAATGTTTTTGCTGCAAGTGCTTCAATATGAACAAGTGGGTTTAATTCTAAGCTGTTTGTATCTATGTTTATGTTATTGAGTCGTCTTATATACGCATTATCTTTGTATACAGGCATAGCAAGGCTGTAAAAACGAGCATCACCGCGTGAAGTGTATATTGGTAAACGCAGTTTAAATTCATCTTGCTTTGGTACTAAACCTTGTTCAAATAAAACAATAACTTCGCCTTGATTTACCGGTATGCTGGGTGCATCGCTAAAGCGTTTTTTAAATTCACTTAAGTCTTGGTCAAACCCTTGTTTTTTAGCGAGGCGCATTACATCACGTTGTAAATAAATATTGTTTGGCTGAATATCTAACGCTTTTTTATAATCAATGTAAGCGTCGTCATATTGTTTAACGCTTTGGTAAAGCAAAGCCGATAAATAAAATGTATAAGCATTTTGAAAGCCATTTTTTACGTCTCGGGTAACATTGCCCATACTTGGATAATGCTGTTGTGCTTCTTGAACCGTTGAATTTATTGCTGACTGGTTTTCTGAACGTGCATCAACTTGTACTTTATTTGCTCTGCGAATCTCTACTAAAGCGCCTTCAACGTCATTTTTGTATACATAATTAAGTGCTTTGTAGCTATGTAGCATGCTCATTTCATAAGCTGGCGGCACATAGGTTATAGCTGAGTCATTGGTAAACAGTGCATTGCTTTGTTCAAGCCCAGCACTTAACTGTATTTTTGCTGCTTCGCGCTTAGTTTGCATTTGCGTATATACGTTTTCAAATTTACTTTGTGAATCAGTAGGGTTATTGGCTAAGTCGTTTATACGAGCTTGCTCTAACTGATTTAAAAGATAACTACTGTGCATAGTGCTATTTTTAGCAATAAGGGACTGCGCTTCTTCGATATTGTTTTTCTCGATCGCATTTCTTACCGGTGTCATTTGGGTGGCATAGTCGTTAAATAGGTCACTAAAGCCTATGGTGCTACAACCACTTAAAATAAAACAAAAGCTTAAAATTATACTGCGGCGCACTGAGCACTCCTCTTAATTTACTTTCACACATTAACATATATTTTTGGGTTTAATGTACGAAACATTGTAAGAAATCGTAGAGTAACGTTGGTGAACAAAACGTGAATTTTTAATTTTAATAAACTAAGTTGAAATACTTAAATGGCTTTATTGGTCTTGTTGAATACGGTACACCTAAAAAGAATACATAATTAACAATTTCATCGGTGTGTTAATGGGTATATTACTCGGTATAGGTTGTATTGTTTTAGATGATACAAGTACTAAATGTTTGAGATTTAGATCTTTATATTGAAAAATACGTTCAATAATTAAGTATTAATTTTAAAAATATTACTTAATTTATCAAAACAAAACACACTCTTTGCACAGTAATGATAATCCTGTTTAAATAAGCTCACCAGTAAGTAGTTTACTGGGTTTGAATTACTATAATTGTTCAATAATTAGATAGCATTTACTTGCTTAGGTAACTTAAATAACGCTGTTATCCGTTTTGTTGTTAAGGAATTCTTTTGAAAGCTACGCTGTATACAATCATTGCTTTAATTGCATTTGCCGCAAACTCTCTTTTTTGCAGAATGGCTTTAGCCGAAGGCTATATAGATGCCTGGAATTTTACTATTATTCGTTTGCTAAGTGGTGCTGCGTGTTTGGGCATAATAATGGCTATTTATACCCATAACTTAAAGCGTAAAGGTGCATTTAACTCTGCAATTTTAAGCGATAAAGGAAGCTGGCGAAGCAGTATTAGCCTCCTTATTTATGCGCTTTGTTTTTCGATTGCATACGTAGAGCTAGATACAGGCACCGGTGCACTTATTTTATTTTCTGCAGTGCAGCTAACCATGATTGGTTGGGGAATATATAAAAAAGAGCAGTTAAGTGTGCTTCAATGGTGTGCGTTTATAGTCGCGCTGGGTGGTTTTGTGTATTTAATGCTGCCATCTGCAGCTGTGCCTTCATTACTGGGTGCATCGCTTATGGCATTAAGTGGTGTGGCATGGGGCATTTATAGCATTAGAGGTAAAGTGTGTGTATCGCCTTTGCGCACTACAGGTTTTAATTTTATAAGAAGCTTAGTTGCTATACCTATTTTATTATTAGTTGGTATGAGCCATTTACCAAATGTAAGTATTGAAGGCATATTGCTTGCGTGTGCCTCAGGTGCGATAGCTTCTGGCATTGGCTATAGCGTTTGGTACGTGGCAATGCCATTACTTAAAAGTACACAAGCTGCTGTAGTGCAGCTTTGTGTGCCTGTACTTGCAGCCATTGCCGGTGTGTTGTTTTTATCAGAGCAAGTAACAATGGAATTTATTGTAGCAAGCTCGTTAATATTAGGCGCGGTGCTGGTATTTATTTTAAATAAAAAGAAAGTTTAATATTATTTACGTCAGCCTTCTTTTTGTGGGGGGCTTACGTTAGTTACAAAGCGTGCATAAATTGCAGGTAAGTTATCAAGTATTGCCTGCTTCCCCTGCAATTCACTCTTTTTTATACATTCAAAAAGTACTTGTTCGCTAAGCCTATTCACTAATAACTGTGATTGCTCAATATGGCTTATATGCCAAAGCTCCGGTGCTACGCCGCCTAAATCGTGTTGATAGGGACGATAAAAACCAAACTTACCCAAGTTGTCATCTAACCAGTTACTTAAAGGAGCAAATGGACCGCCTTGCTGATATTCATCGGGTGTTAGCTGTAGTTTATAATTGTCGTTCACGGCTGCTTTATCAAACACGTCTAAATCGGTACCTAAATGGTGTCTGCTTGCCCCAGGTAATGCAGAGTAGAGCATTATAGCAATGCATTTATCTATATCGCTTAGGTCGCTCAAATTTGCAATTTCTTGCTGTTTATTAAAAACAGGTCGAATACCTAAAAATTTATTATTCCAAATAATTGATTGACGATTAAAGTCACGAAAGCTTGATGCAATCGTGAGCTCAAATCCCGCATTTTTTGCTGCACTTTGTAGCGCTAAAAAGTCGCTAATAATGTTGCTATGCAAACGATGATTTTGTATATCAGTTAAATGTGTATCACTTTGACCTGTAATACACAGTATTGGTGTTGATTGGTTTAAATCCATTATGCTAAAAGTTGCTCTAGTATTTGCTCGTAAATGTCGGCAAGGGCTATTAAGTCATCGGTACTTACGCATTCATCTACTTTATGAATAGTGGCGTTACGTGGTCCAAGTTCAATTACTTTAGCCCCTGTTTGCGCAATAAAGCGACCGTCTGATGTACCACCCGTGGTTTCTAGATTAGTGGTTAAACCGGTTACCGATTTAATCGCATTGACTGTGGCATCAACAAGTGGACCGTGCTCGGTAATAAAAGGTAAGCCGTTTACTATCCAACTTAATTCATAATTTAAATTATGCTTTTGTAAAATATCATTCACACGTTGCTGTAATTGCTCATGTGTTACTTCGGTGCTAAATCTAAAATTAAACTGTACTTCTAATTCCCCCGGAATCACATTACCAGCACCAGTGCCGCCATTTATATTCGAAATTTGAAAGCTAGTAGCAGGAAAATATTCGTTTCCGTTATCCCATACTGTTTGGCTAAGCTCAGTAAGTACTGGCGTTGCTAAATGAATTGGGTTTTGAGCTAAATGCGGGTAGGCAACATGACCTTGTGTGCCTTTAACTGTTAAGTAAGCAGTAAGTGAGCCTCTGCGACCATTTTTAACAACATCACCTAATACATCGCGAGAAGAGGGTTCGCCTACTAGGCACATATCTATTTTTTCACCACGGGCTTCTAGTGTATCTATTACACGTGTTGTGCCGTTTATAAACGGTCCTTCTTCGTCAGAGGTGATTAAAAAAGAAATCGAGCCTTTATGATCTGGATTTTTAGTTACAAAACGCTCGGTTGCTACAAGCATTGCCGCTAATGAGCCTTTCATATCAGCAGCGCCACGACCATGTAATAAGCCGTCTTTTATTAACCCTGAGAATGGTGGGTGTTGCCAGTTTTTTTCAGGACCCGTTGGAACAACATCAGTATGACCCGCAAAACAGAAATGTGGTGATTGTGTGCCTTTTCGAGCCCATGTATTTAATGTATCAGTAAAAAATAACGACTCTATATTAAAGCCAACTGCAGCAAGGCGGTCGTTCATCATTTGTTGGCAACCAGCATCTTCTGGTGTTACCGATTCTCGCTGAATGAGTGCTTGAGCGAGTTTAATTACGTCATCTTTCATGATTTAAATATCTCATCGTATTGAGCGGCTTTAAAGCCTAAATGGTAGCTGCCGTTATTTACGAGTACTGGGCGTTTGATCATTGCTGGTTGTTCCACTAAAAGTGGTATTGCACTTTCTTTAGTTAGACTCTGTTTTTGCTCATCTGTTAATGCACGATAAGTAGTACCGCGTTTATTAACAAGTTGCTCCCAGTCGAGTTTATCTGCAAAATCACTCACCATTTGCTCATTTACGCCATCTTTGCGGTAATCATGAAAGGTAAACTCAACGTTATTATCGGTTAAGTATTTTTTAGCTTTTTTTATCGTATCGCAATTGCTAATGCCGTATAGAGTGATCATATATCTACTTCTTCTTAATAATAGTTAATAGAGTATCTACACCCGCATTTACATGCGAATGTGAGTAATGAAATGTGCCGAGGTTGTGTCCGTTAAGTAAAATTAAACTTGCTAGCATTGGGGCATCTAATTCACGTAAATCAAAGTAAGCAAGGCGTTGACCTTTATTTATTTTACTCCCATTTAGCTGGGCTATGTGAGTGTGCGTAATTGATTGCGAATCAGGAATAGTTAAGTTTATCAGAACTTTTAAACCATTTTTAGCTTGTAAAATAAACTCAGTGCCCGCGTTTTTTACTTGTAATAAAGTACCGTCAAACGGTGCTAAAATTTTATGACTTGTTAGCTGTACCATAATGCCAGGACCCAGTGTTCCAAAACGAAAAAAAGGCTCTGGGTGCTCTTTTAGTTCAATTACTTTACCTGAAAACGGGCTGGTAATATTTATTGCGCTAAGAGGTGTTTTATTTTGAGCTAAATAGTCAATTTTTTTTGCTTTCATAAGCTAATTTACCACCACGTTATAACCCTCTTTTTTTAATGCGGTAATAGCATTATCTACTGTGTGTTTTTTAATGAGAATATAATCAGTATCGTAAGTTGAAATAGAAAATATAGAAATTTTAGCGCGTGCCAATACTCCTGAAATATTAGCCATAATTCCGGTTAACGAAAAACCCAGTGGACCTACAACTTCCAGGGCTTGCCAGTCTGGTTCGGTATCAAGGCATTTTATTTCAAAACTACTCGGACACACAATTGAAAGCTCATCGTGGGTTTTAGAAATAAAAAACAGAGATTGCTTTAAAAGTGCCGCAGGTATATCTGCATCTATATCTAAACTATGTATAGATAAAATGGTGCTGTGTAATTGTAATGTTTGTTTTGACATTAAAAACCTGCTAAACAGCAATATTAATAGCTTTATAGTATAGATTATTGGCTTTAAATTAAAGGTGTAACAACGACTAACTCAGCAGTAAATAAGTAGATAAAAGAAGGGAGTAAAAACTTACCCACAATTTCTGTGGATAACTGTGGGGGTTGCTGGGTATAAATAGCCTAACTAGTTAATTATTAAATAAATAACAGCTAGGCTATAAAAAACACATGTTAGTGTTGGCGCTTAATTAAGTGCTTCGGCTTGAGCCGCTTGAATAGCTGTTAGCGCGATTGTGTATACAATGTCATCTACTAAAGCACCACGGCTTAAATCATTAACGGGTTTACGCATACCTTGCAGCATTGGACCAATACTTATTAAGTCGGCACTACGTTGTACGGCTTTATAGGTTGTATTACCTGTATTTAAATCTGGGAATATAAATACAGTTGCTTTGCCGGCAACAGGGCTGTTAGGTGCTTTTTTGAGTGCTACATTTTCCATAATAGCAGCGTCGTATTGAAGTGGGCCATCAATAATTAAATCAGGACGTTTTTGTTGTGCTATTTTTGTGGCTTCTCGTACTTTTTCAACATCGGCACCTGTGCCAGAAGTGCCTGTACTGTAGCTGATCATGGCAACGCGTGGCTCAATACCAAATGCTGCAGCTGAGTCAGCAGATTGAATTGCTATATCAGCTAATTGATCGGCATTTGGGTCTGGGTTGATAGCACAGTCCCCGTATACCAATACTTGATCGGGTAGCAGCATAAAAAATATAGATGATACAAGCGATGAGCCCGGTGCTGTTTTAATTAACTGTAATGGCGGGCGTATTGTATTGGCAGTGGTATTAACAGCGCCAGATACTAAACCATCTACTTTTCCTTGCTCGAGCATCATAGTGCCAAGCACTACGTTATCTTGTAGTTGCTCTTGTGCTACAACCGCAGTCAATCCTTTGCTTTTACGAATTTCGACCATTGGGGCAACATAATCATTAATAATGCTTTGAGGCTCAATAATGCTTACATGTTCGTTTAGTTCTATACCTTGTTGTTCAGCAATGCGCATTATTTCTTCGCGATCGCCAAGTAATATCGTTTTAGCAATACCACGTTGACCACATATAGCGGCGGCTTTTATAGTGCGAGGTTCGTTTCCTTCAGGCAGGACTATTGTTTTACCAGCCTTGCGTGCTTTATTTGTTAATAAGTAACGAAATGCGGGTGGTGATAATTTACGCGTTTTACCTACATTTTTAGCTAATGTATCTAACCAGTTTGAATTAATATGTTCTGCATTATGGTTTTTAACTTTTTCAATACGTTGATCGTCATCACTTGGTACTTCCATATTAAAGTTATGCAGCAATAACGACGTACGCCAAGTGTCTGCTTCGGTTGCAAGTACAGGCAATCCTGTTTGCATAGCTTGCTCGCACAGCGCCATAATTCTTGGCTCAGGCTCATACCCTCCGGTTAATAATATGGCGCCTAATTTTGTACCGTTCATTGCTGACAAACACGCTGCAACAAGTATGTCTGAGCGATCCCCTGGGGTAACTAACAACGCGCCTGGCGTAAAGTAATTCAAAATATTTGAAACAGTTCGAGCGCAAAAAGTAATACGACGCAGGCGGCGGTGAAGCATATCGCCTTCGTTTATAATTGTGGCTTTTAAGTACGCGCTCAAATCTTTTACCCTAGGTGCTACAAGGTCAAAGTCCCACGGGATGGCACCAAGTAACATAAACGAATTTTTCCTAAAAATAGGTAAAGCAGCTAAGCGCTTTAATTCGTTTTCAAGCTCTTCTGGTTTATACGCATCGACTAAATCGGCGCGAGCTCTGCCTTCTTCATCAAGTGGTGCATTCACTTTATTAAAAATACAGCCTAGAACTCTTGGGTGGTCAATACCGCCATAATTACCAGCGGCAATTTCAAGGCGATCTTCTATTTGTGTAATATTGTAATTACCCGGTGTAAGTACAAATACAATTTCGGCTCCGAGTGTTTGTGCTATTTCGCGATTAACGCGCCCAGCATAAGGTTGGCGTCGAGTAGTTACCATTCCTTCAATAATGGCTACTTCGTCGTCGTTTATTTTACTCTCAAAACGTTCAACAATTTCCTCTAACAGATCATCCCCTTTACCATCGCCAATCATTTGCTCTGCATAATCAAGCGCGAAGGGGGTAGGAGGGTTAATTGATGAGCCTTGAGTTACTATTTGTGTGGATTTTTCGGGGCCGGTTTCACCTGAGCGTGGCTGAGCAATTGGTTTGAAAAAATTAACTTTAACGGTTTTTTGCTCAAGCGCTCGCACTAAACCAACAGACACAGAAGTTAAACCTACGCCTGTAGAGACAGGAATTAACATAATACGACGTGCCATTTTAAAACTCCTTTACTATGTTTGCAGCATCGTTCGCTATTACCCATTCTTCATTTGTAGACATAACGATAGCTTTAATTTTTGCTTTTTCAGAGCTAATAATACCTTGTTGCCCTAAGCGCGCATTAAGATTAGCTTGCTCATCGCAATCAATGCCTAAAAAGGCAAGTTGAGATATTACTTTTTTACGAATAAGATCTGAATTTTCACCTATACCGCCAGTAAAAATAACAGCATCTAGGCGTTGTAAAGGCACCATATAAGCTGCAATTTGTTTTGAAAGGCGATAGCAAAACATATCAAGCGCTAGCGTTGCTCTTTGATTGCCATTAAGTGATGCTTCTTCAATTGTACGACAATCATTAGAGAGACCACTTATTCCCAGCAAACCGCTTTCTTGATTTAATAAATCGTCAATTTGTTGCGCACTATAATTTAGTTGTGTAGTTAAAAAATTAAACAAGCCAGGGTCTATATCACCACTGCGCATCCCCATAATTAAACCAGCGAGTGGCGTTAAACCCATACTTGTATCAACACTTTTACCATTTTTTATTGCACATACAGAGCAGCCATTACCTAAATGAGCGCTAATAAAGTTACTTTGCTCTATGGGTTGATTTAACAATTGAGCTGCTTGCTCTGCAACATAGCAATGACTTGTTCCATGAAAGCCATAACGTCTTACGCCAAAGTCGGTATACAACTTATAGGGAAGGGCATAAAGATAAGCTACTTCGTCCATAGTTTGATGAAAGGCGGTGTCAAACACGGCAATTTGAGGTAACCCTTTAAAAGATGTTTTTGCAGATGAAATTCCTAGTAAATTAGCGTGACCATGCAGAGGAGCAAGTGTTGCTGCTTGGGTAATTCCCGAAATAACATCTTCGTCTATAAGTATTGATTTGATAAAGTTTTCACCACCGTGAACAACACGATGACCTACCGCAATTAAATGCTCATCTAATTTATGTGTTTTTATTAATGTTACTAGCGTATTAATTGCTTCTTCGTGTGCTTGATTTGCTTTTAAATCAATAGTGGTTTTAGCGCCATTGTATTTATACTTTATAGAGGGCGCTTCGCCTCCTAAGCGTTCAGCTAAACCTGAGATAATTTCGTGACCATTATTTGCATCAATAATGGCAAATTTTAAGCTAGAGCTGCCGCTATTTAGCACTAAAACGTGTTGTGATTTAGGATAGGTTGTTGGCATAGTTTCAATTCCCATAAACAAAATTTAGTAAGTGAGCAGTTAATACGTAATCACTGTAACTAGGGTATTAAATAAAGCTAAAACAATTAAGTGATCAAATGCAAAGCCGTTAACTTAATGTTAAATACTTTACCTTAATTAAGGTATTTAAGTTAGGATTGTATGCTTTAGAGTAAATTTAAGCTCTTTTAAAGAGAAAGTGAAACCGTGCTAAATTGTGTTACACTTTAAGTATAACCCGTTTTATTTATCGTGTTTTTAGCAGTATAGGTGAGGAGTTATGATTCAAAAAAGTGTAATGTCACAGGTACAAACTGGTCGACTGTATGCAAAAAAATGGCCTATGCGAAAAGAACTCGCGCCTTTATTTGCTGAGTTTAAAGTTATTAAGGCAACCGAACTTGCTATTACAGTTATGCCTATTTTAGCCATGTTTACGTTATTTTTTCAGTTAAATTATTTAGGGTCTGATTTTTTACCTCAAGCGATCGCTAGCGCGTTATTTTTTATATCGCTACCTCTACAGGGATTATTGTGGTTGGGAAAACGGGCGCAAACTCCCTTAGAGCCTGCTATGCATAAATGGTATAACGAACTTCATACAAAAATGGTTGCCAATGGCTATCAAACCCAGCTAAATGAAAACAAGCCCCGTTATTTGGAGCTTGCTAACTTACTTAATGACATGTTTGATAAAATGGATAAAGCATTCACTAAAGAGCAATTTTAGAGAGCTACATCGCCAGCAGTTTTGGTAAACTGAGTAACATAAAATGATAAGGTGACATGGTGCTCACCTTTTTCTTCGAGCGCTAGCCAGTGCTCGGGTCTAAATTTCCACGCAAATGGTGTCATCATAATTAAGTTTTTAACGTCGTTAAAGTTAAGCATTACTTGTTCGGTTAGTAGTATTTGATCAGTTTGAATAAACTCATTTGGTATATCTATTTGAGTATGTTCATTTACGCTTGAATAAATATAACTTTTTAGTTCTTTTAAGTGCCAAGGGCCGGGGCTTGCTACAACAAGTGTTGAGCCTGGTTTTGCTAGCCTTGCTAGTTCTTGATCAAATAATGGTGCAAACACACTTATTAATACATCAGCAAATTGGCTTTTAAACGGAGCTTGGCTTATTGATGCAACGCTAAAATGGCAATTGTTATAGCGTTTTGCGGCGTATTTAATTGCAGACTTTGATATGTCTACACCATACACATTAGCTTGTGTGTTTGCTGCGATTGCTTGAGTATAAAATCCTTCACCACATCCTAAATCAATAATATTGTCGGCATTTAGTGTATTAATTATTTGACCTAGTGCACTTTGTAAAAATGCGTAAAAGCCACATTCTAAAAATGCACGCCTAGCCTGAACCATTTCTAGTGAGTCGCCTGGTTGTTTAGAGTTTTTTTGTTGCACAGGTAATAAATTTACATACCCTTCTTTTGCAAAGTCAAAACTATGTCTGTTTTCACAGCTAAGTGTGTTACTTGTTCTTATAAGAGGGTTGCTACACAGAGGGCAGCGATATTCAAGGCTCATGAGTCTAGGTAGTCCTTATCGTAAAAAGTTTTTACCCAATGCGGGCGATAAGTGATCATTATAGTAATAGCCATTCCATTTAACATCGCTTCCGGAAACCAGATTATTGCACTTAAATAAACGTAGTTATCTGTAAGTTCTTGCCAATTATATTGACCAATAGAAAGGTAAAATAACGCACCTAAAGCAATTTTAATACATGCTATGAATCCTGCTGTTATAAAAGCACAAACAAAAATATAAACAAAAAAGTGGCGTGGTAAATAATGATAGCTAACAATAAAAGCTAAATAGCTCAATGCTATAGGTATAAATGCACCAATAAGTATTTGCACTGGCAGTAATTCGGGCTCAATTTGCCCAAAACTAGCTAATAGGGCAGTGGCAAGTAAACTACTTAAAATAGTTAGGCGCCAGCCTAGTATTAATGTGGCTGCGGTTACGCCTAAAATATGTAAATCTAGCCCTGTTAGTATGCCTGCTTTTATTCGCCATAAAATGGCAAACACGAGCGCGCACGCAAGTACACCTGTTTGGCGAACAGGTGTACTATAAAGTGCTTTATAGGTAGCCTTATCAAAGCTGAGTAAACTAGCTATAGCAACAACAGCCCAAAGCAGTCCTTGTACTTGTAAGCTCAACATATTAATTATTTTTAAATGTTGACCAAATAGGCGCGTGGTCTGAAGGCTTTTCAATACCACGTAATTCGTAATCAATTCCGGTATCAATACAGCGCGCAGCTAATTCGTTAGTCGCAAGCACTACATCTATTCTAAGACCACGGTTATCTACAAAACCTTTTGAGCGATAGTCAAACCAAGAGTATTGATCGTCTGTATTTGGATTTTGTTCTCTAAAGGTATCTTTAAAGCCCCAATTAAGCAGTGTAGCTAGCCATTCACGTTCTACTGGTTGGAAAGAGCATTTACCTGTTTTTAACCAACGTTTAGCATTTACATCGCCTATACCAATATCTAAATCAGTAGGTGATATGTTGATATCGCCCATAACAATGACGTCTTGCTCTGGCGTATGGTTGGTTTCAAGGTGTGTCATTAAGTCTTTATAGAATTGGCGTTTATAGGGGAACTTAGTTTCGTGATTTATATTGTCGCCCTGCGGGAAATAACCATTCATTACGGTTAAATCACGACCATTTTCTTGCTCTACAGTGACACTGATCATACGTTTTTGTGATTCATCTGTATCGGTTGCAAAGCCTTTTAAGACCGATTTAGGTTCATTTTTGCATAACATAGCTACACCGTAATGCGCTTTTTGCCCATGAAAATAAACGTGATATCCCATTTTTTGAACATCTTCTAGTGGAAACGCTTCGTCATGAACTTTAATTTCTTGCAACCCAATAACGTCTGGTTGATGTTTATCGATAATAGCTTGTAATTGATGAAGACGAGCACGCAGACCATTGATATTGAAAGAAATCACTTTCATAGAATTTACCTTTAAATTAGTTCTATTTAATAAGATAAATTGTATCAGTAAATACACCTACATAACATGGCTGAAATGAGGAAATAGCTGCGTAAATGTTGATCAAATGGTGTTTAAAGATCAAACATTGTTAATGCAGTATTAATATTTTAAATAAATAAAAAATTCAGTTGAAATGTTAATTGTTGGCTATATAATGCGCGAAATTACTTAGTTAGCTCGTTCAAATAGGATCTCTCATGAAAACACAACTAATTTTAGCCGCTGCACTTTTAGCATCAACGACTGTTTCTGCACAAAGCAATACTTACTTTAGCGAAGACAATAAAATTGAATCTAAGTTATGCGTATTGAGCGCAAATGAAGGTTTTACTGCTGCTCGTAAAGAAGCTGCTCTTCATGGTGTGTATTTATCACGCTTTTCACAAAGCATTTTGTGTAACGGTGAAGATATTCGTGATATCGCTAAAAAAGAAACTTTTAATAAAGTAACAACGACTAAGGTTGAAGTGTTTGCAAAAGATGCTCAACAAGAAACACAATTATGTATGACTGCTTTAAAGCAAGGTCTAGCGCCAGTTCGTCAAAAAATAGGCAACTTAGACTCATTAAAATGTAATGGTCAAAAGGTAACCGACTTTGTTAAGCGCTACCATAACGCTGCTATCTAATAAATGCTCCAATTAATTTATTAATCAGATTTTAAGTTAATTAGCATCATTAAATAAAAACAATACTCAGTATATATTTATGTACTGGGTATTTTTTTGCAAAAATTACAGACATTCTGCAAACCTTTCATTATGTAAGTATATGAGTTTGTTTGATAAATAACCTTACTAATGCTATCCAACTGATTTTATTGACCAATTTTAAATTGGCATCAGACTTGTATTAAATAGAGTGACATTTAATTAATTACGAAGGATACGTCTTATGAAAAAGTTAACATTAGCAGCCACTATTTTAGCGTCTTTAAGCTTAGCAGCTTGTTCATCTAATCAAGGTCTTGAGAAAATAGACAGCGACTTTGCAAGTTTAGATAACGATAGCGATGGTTTTATTTCTAAAGTTGAAGCCGATGACGATAGCATTTGGGGTCATTTTTCAAATATTGACACCAACATGGATAACGAAATAAGCCGCAAAGAATTTAATGCTTACATGAAGCTTAATACTGGAAAAGTAGCAACTGATTCTGAGGTTAGCGAATCGGCTTTTAAAGCAGAAATTGCTAAATTTGATAAAATTGAAAGCAGCTTTTCAAGCTTAGATAACGACAGTAATGGCTATATCTCTGTAGTTGAAGGCAATGATGATGATATTTCAAATCATTTTGGTTATATGGATAAAAACCAAGATAAGCGCATCAGCAAGAGCGAGTTTATGGGTTACATTAAAAAATACGGTAACGCAGTAGCTGAAGATGACGCATTAGAAGCGATTAAACACAGTTAATATTTGTTGTTTTAAAGAGTAAGTTAGAAGCCAGTGACACTCACTGGCTTTTTTGTGTTTTAAATTAGGTAAATTGATAGATATATTTTCCTAGTTTAGTGTTGTTCTGGCATAATAGATGGCTGTGTATTTTTATTTGTTTAGAGTGTGTATGGCGGGTCGGCGAATTAGTGATGAGCAATTAATTGAAATCATTGAAGCGGCGATTTTTGTTGCAGATAAACCTGTCAGTAAACGTCACCTTAAAGACACTGTTTTAGCTGATTTGGCTATTACGATGGCGCGAATTAACGATGCCATTGAAACAATACAAGTACATTTTCAAACCCGTGGTATTCGCTTAGTTGAAGTTGGCAGTGGCTATCGTTTTCAAGCATGTAGTAGTTTAAGCCCATGGTTAAATAACCTTTGGCAAGAACGTGCGCCTAAGTATTCGCGCGCATTACTTGAAACGTTATCGCTTATTGCATATAAACAACCGATTACACGTGGCGAAATTGAGCAAGTAAGAGGTGTAACAACCGGCTCAAATATTATTAAAACCTTACTCGAAAGAGAGTGGGTTAAAGTGGTAGGGCATAAAGAGGTTCCGGGTAAACCGGCTTTATATGCAACTACTAAGCAATTTTTAGATTATTTTTCGATAATGGGTTTAGATAACTTACCTGCCTTGCCAGAGCAACAGCAGAGTAAAATAAACCAGTTATTAAGTGATCCTTCTGTGAGAGAACCATCCGAATGAGTATTATACAAGGTGAAAAGTTACAAAAAGTCCTAGCCCGTGCTGGCGTAGGCTCACGCCGTGAAATGGAAAAATACATTGATGCAAACCGCGTTAGTGTAAATGGTAAAGTGGCAAAGCTAGGTGACCGTGTTGAGGAAACTGATTTAATTCGTGTTGACGGACACACTGTAAAAATTGAAGAAAAAGCAGACAGAATCTGTCGTGTAATTATGTATAACAAACCAGAAGGTGAGTTAAGTACCCGTAAAGACCCTGAAGGGCGACGTACTGTATTTGACCGACTTCCTCGTATTGATGGCGAGCGTTGGATTGCTGTTGGTCGACTAGACGTTAATACATCGGGTTTAATGCTTTTTACCAACGATGGTGAATTAGCAAATCGTTTAATGCATCCAAGTTACGAAGTAGAGCGTGAATATTCTGCACGTGTATTTGGTGAAGTGACTGCCGAAACGATTAAAAACTTAACCCGTGGTGTTGAGTTAGAAGATGGTCCTGCTAAGTTTATGAGCGTTAATCCAATGGGCGGAGAAGGTATAAACCGTTGGTATAATGTAACTTTAAACGAGGGACGTAACCGTGAAGTACGTCGTTTGTGGCAATCACAAGATGTTGAAGTATCTCGTCTTATTCGTATCCGTTATGGCAAATTAGAATTAGATAAGCGCGTGCCACAAGGCGGATGGGTAGAATACGATTTAGAAACCGTTAACTATTTACGTAAAACAGTTAAATTAGGTCGTGAAACACAAACTAAGCTTTCTGTTATGCCTGAAAAGCGCAAAGATAAACGTGCTAAAATTAATCAGATTCGTAAAGCAGTTAAAAAACACAATCAACGTGTTAAACCGACTAAACGAAAATAGTATTAAGAATTAAATGAAAAGCCGCTTTTAAAAGCTAACACCGATCAGTTAAGGTATTTTTGATCGGTTGACCGATCTTTTGGTTGCTTCACAATACCCTTATCATCTTTTG